>CANHLV010000006.1 GCA_947461495.1 Chitinophagaceae bacterium | reverse complement strand
GAAACTGGCAGAAACATACGTGAAAGCAAACAATTTGTGAAAGAGGGCATCAATGTTAATTTTGTAGAAACCATCAGCGAAGACGCTATTTTTGTGAGAACTTATGAAAGGGGTGTTGAAGACGAAACACTTAGTTGTGGCACCGGAGTTACTGCAGCAGCATTGATTTCTGCACATAATAATAGAGGATTCAACAGAGTGGAAGTGAAAACACCAGGCGGAAATTTAAGTGTTGAATTTGAGAAAATAAGTGATAGCTGTTTTGAAAACATCTGGCTTTGTGGCCCCGCAAATTTTGTGTTTAAGGGGGAAATTGAGGTGGGTGCTGGATAGGATGGATAGGATGGATAAGCTGGATAAGCTAGATAGGATGGATAAGATGGATAGGCTGGATAACACTTCAACAACAAACAATAAACATTTTCGAATTGATACAATATTTCAAAATAGAAGATCAAAAAACAATAGCTATCGATAAGCCGGTTTCAGGAACATGGGTGAATATTTTGCCTCCATTGAAACAGGAAGAATTTTCAGAACTAAGTAACTTATTGGATATCCCAATAGACTTCTTAAAAGATTCGCTTGATATTGATGAAAGAAGTCGTTATGAGGCCGATGAGCAGGTTAAACTTATTGTCATCAAAACGCCTACCGAAAATAACTCCTTCAATGAAAGTGATGCTTTTTATATCACTATTCCTATCTGTATCATCTTAACTGCTGACCAAATTGTCACTGTAAATTCATTCGAAAACGAAGCCATTAAGAAATTCTTGAACAGTTTCCAGAATCGCCATCCTGACAAAAAAAATATGATGGTGCTTAAGATTTTTGAAAAAATAACTACTAATTTTCAGGAATACCTCAAGGAAATTAATCACAGACGAAATTCACTTGAGCAAAAACTTTATGACGCCAACAGAAATGAAGAATTGCTGGAATTAATGCGTATACAAAAAAGTCTGGTTTATTTCGTAACCGCACTTCGCAGCAACGAACTGCTGATGATGAAAATGAGCCGTACCAATTTTCTCCGACTAGACGAAGATGAAAAAGATTTTCTTGAAGATTTGATCATAGAAACTTCTCAAGCCTTAGAAACTGCTAATACCTATACAAATATCCTTAGCAGCACTTTAGATGCATTTGCTTCAATTATCAGTAACAATCAAAATGAAGTATTGAAAAGACTCACCACACTCACCATATTTCTTAGCATTCCGGTTTTGATTGCTAGTATTTATGGTATGAATGTCCCACTACCCTTTCAACACTCTCATCTTGCCTTTTGGATTCCGGTTTGTGTTTGTTTTTTCATTTTAGGTTTCGCACTTTATAATTACATTAGAAGAATAAAAAAATAAATCATGTTCAATATCAGAGTTTATGGCATACTCATCAATGAGCATCATGAAGTTTTGGTAAGTGATGAATTAATTAAAGGTAATTATTATACTAAGTTTTGCGGTGGCGGATTAGAAATTGGGGAAGGCACAATAAATTGTCTGGTCAGAGAATTCAAAGAAGAAATGAACCTTGAAATTGAGGTAATCAGTCATCTTTATACAACCGATTTTTTTCAAAAAAGTCTTTTCAATCCTAATCATCAACTTATTTCGATTTACTATTTAGTAAAAGCAATGGAACCAATCAATGTTCCCATCAGAACCACTGCATTTGAATTTGATGAAACACAACTAAATATTTACAAAAAAACTGGGCAAATTGAATCTTTCAGATTTGTAAATTGGAATGAATTTTCAGCAGAAACAATGACATTGCCTATTGATAAGATAGCAGCGAAGATGGTTAAGGCTGGAAGGGCTGGATAAGCTAGATAGGCAGGATAAGAAGATTCCATTTTGTTCAATAAGTTTTAAAAGTTCAATTCGTTCAAAAGGTTGATTACCGTTTTGATCCAACATTTTAAACCTTTTGAACTAATTAAACCTTTTGAACATAATAAACCTATTGAACATAATAAACCTATTGAACTTTTAAAATACCTATCAGCCATAAGCCGGATTCTGTAATCCCGAAATTTCGGAATGGTTATCATTTATCTGGCTGTACCATTACTGATACAATCTTGCTGTCTACCCTTCAACGTATCAGTTGCCTGAAATTGGACGAGCCGCCCTCAATCGTTGATTTACGTGACATTACAGCGCATAAGGTTTACCCGTAAAAATTATTACTAATCTTTACTGTGAGCTCTTACCTCACATTTTCACCTTTACCCCAACGAATCAGGGAAGTAATTTTCTGTGGCACTTTCTCTTTTTCTGACTTCTCAGAAAAGCCGGTCATTAACCGGTATGCTGCTCTTCGCTGTCCGGACTTTCCTCTTCAATTGCTTGAAGCGATAACCAGCTGATAGATGTTGTAAAAATAAGCAAATAGTTTTTGCTATCCACTCTTTACTCACATTCAGTCATTAAAAACTAAATTGAAATCTGTAAATCAATTGCAATGGCTTATTTTTAAAGGAAAAACAAGCTTTATAATGTTGGATATTGGTAATAACTCAGGCAAATCAGAACATCTATCATCAAATTTCATGGTCGACCGAAAGTCATTTGAAAAATCCATTAAAAGAAAGAAAACATTTACCGACTTTTTTCTGATTTTTTGCGGAGTGTTTTCAGCAGGTTTTGGATTGAAAGGATTTCTCTTGCCGAGTAATTTTATTGATGGTGGTTCTATGGGACTTTCACTATTGGTAAACGAAGTAACTAATATTAACCTATCCCTGTTGATTGTTATTATTAATGCTCCATTTATTTTACTTGGAAATAAAATAATCGGAAAAGATTTCGCCTTAAAAACTACGTTTGCCATAGGCGCATTGGCAATTTGGGTAGCTTTTTTTCCGTACCCACATATTACTAATGACAAACTATTAATTGCTGTTTTTGGTGGCTTTTTTTTAGGCACAGGAGTCGGCTTAGCCATGAGAGGTGGAGCAGTTCTAGATGGTACAGAAGTCCTAGCTATTAGCATTAGTAAAAACTCAAGCATGTCGATAGGTGATGTGATCATGTTCATTAATATCCTCATCTTTTCACTTGCCGCTTGGTTAATCTCAATTGAAACAGCCCTATATGCCATGCTCACTTATTTAGCAGCATCCAAAACTGTTGATTTTTTAATTGAAGGAATAGAAGAATATACTTCTGTTACTATAATTTCAATTAATGAAGAGAAAATCAGAGATATGATTGTCCATAAACTTGGCAGAGGCATCACCGTATATAAAGGCGAAAGAGGATTTGGCAAAACTGGAGAAAAATTATATGATCTAAAAATAATCAACACCATAATAACTAGATTAGAAATTAGTAAAATAAAACATGAAATTGAATTGATAGACCCTGAAGCATTTGTTTTCATGACAAGTGTAAAAGACATGAAAGGCGGTATGATTAAAAAAAGAAGATTAAAAGATTGACAATAACAATCAACTTGCCTACATGACTTTAACTCAGCATTTCAAAGACTTCTTCAAAAGCGAAAAAACCGGTGGTTTTATTTTAATTTTATGCACGATCGTTTCTCTTGTAATTTCCAACACAACTAACGGAAATGCCTACATACAATTTTGGGAAACTGATTTTCAAGGACATTCTATTACACATTGGATCAATGATGGCTTGATGACCATTTTCTTTTTGTTGATTGGCCTTGAACTGGAAAGAGAAATTTATGTCGGAGAATTATCCAATTTTAAAAACGCATTATTTCCTGCAATCAGTGC
Organism: Chitinophagaceae bacterium; assembly: GCA_947461495.1. Lineage (GTDB taxonomy): Bacteria > Bacteroidota > Bacteroidia > Chitinophagales > Chitinophagaceae > Ferruginibacter. The sequence continues at coordinate 15,308 of CANHLV010000006.1, read as the reverse complement.
TGTTGGCGGTGTGATTGTCCCTGCTTGTATTTATTTGATTTATAATTATGGAAGTGAAACTCAATCTGGTGCGGGTATACCAATGGCAACAGACATTGCTTTTGCCATTGGTATCTTGAGTTTGCTTGGTAGTGCAGTTCCACCGCAATTAAAAGTATTCCTAACTGCACTTGCGGTTATAGATGATTTGTGCGCCATTTTAATCATTGCGTTTTTTTACACAGATCACCTTTCCTTTCTTAATTTGTTTATTTCACTTGGTATTTTTATAATATTGATTGTACTCAACAGACTAAAAATCCATCACTTCTTTCCTTATTTGATCGGTGGAATTTTGATGTGGTATTTCATGCTACAATCAGGCGTACACGCTACCATTTCCGGTGTCATGCTCGCTTTTGTCATACCATTTGGAGATGGATCTGAAAAAACTATTTCATATAAGTTGCAACATAAATTACATTATCCCGTGGCTTTTGTCATTTTGCCATTATTCGCTTTAGCTAATACTTGCATTATTTTTAAATTCAATTGGCTTTCCGGACTATCATCTAATATTAGTTCAGGAATTATAGCAGGACTTACTGTCGGTAAACCGATTGGCATAATTTTGTTTAGCAGCCTGGCTGTATACCTTGGTCTGACAACACTTCCAAAAGGATTAACCTGGAAACATATTGCCGGAGTAAGTTTGCTTGCCGGAATTGGATTTACCATGAGCATTTTTATTACACTGCTGGCATTTGAAGACAAGTCCATCATCGATACCGGAAAAATAGCCATTATTTTCGCTTCAGCGGTATCCGCTATCAGCGGTTTGATAACTTTAAAATTAGTTTTGATATCCAAAAAATAAGATCAATTAATGATTCAATAGCGATTTAATTTTTACTAATAATATTGAATCTAGTTTATAAAAGCGATTATCTATATTTGGATAATTTTTAAACTGCCAATAACATAAATCATATCATGGCTGATATTAATGCAATAAAATCACACATCTTACAAATATTGGAAAAAGGACTTTCCGATTCATTAACCTATCATAATATCAATCACACTCTTGACGTTGAAAAACAAATTTTAATAATTGCTGCTTCAGAAGGCATTACAAATCAAGAAGATTTGGAGGATTTACAAATAGCCGCTCTATATCATGATACTGGATTTTTACAAATACATACTTTCCATGAAATTGTAAGTTGTGAATTGGCTCGTAAATACTTATCCGAATTTGGAGTAACAAATAAAAGAATCGATAACATATGTAACATTATTATGGCTACTAAATTTCCTCATGAGCCACAAAATTTACTAGAAATGATCATGTGTGATGCCGATCTTGATTATCTAGGAAGAGATGGATTTTATGAAACCAGCAATAAATTAAGAAATGAATTAATCGCATACCAAATTATCAAGCCTGAAACTGACTGGAATGAATTTCAAATCAACTTCTTCAAAAAACACAATTTCTTTACAAATACAAGCAAAGAAAAAAGAGGAGCTGAAAAAATGGCCAGATACAATGAACTCTTGAAAAACCAAATCAATAAACTGAAATAAATTTTCATCCCTACAAATGAATCATAATAATATTTGGCTAAAAACATTTAATGTAAGAGCAGAGGAAGTTGGCGTGGTAAAAAAGTTATTTTTTCTTCAATTTTTTCAAGGTGCAGGCTTAGCATTTTTTCTTACTGCTTCTCTAACACTTTTACTTGAAAAATTTAATATAAACCAGATTCCTTATGTTTTTATTTTTTCAGCAGGGCTCCTGTGGATATCTGGATTTGTTTATTCAAAACTTGAACATAAATATCCATTGCATAATGTTGCTTTCATGATTACCATTTTCATGATTGCAAGCATTTTAATTTTCAGACTAGCATTTATCTTCTTTGAAGACAATTACTTTGTATTCATGATGCTTCCATGGTTCTATGTATTGTATCTTTTAAACAATCTTGAGTTTTGGGGTGTAGCTTCGTTGATTTTTGATGCCCGACAAAGTAAAAGATTATTTGCAGTAATCAGTGCCGGTGATATTCCTGCAAAAATGATTGGTTATACCATTGCTGGTTTGATGGTTCATTACATCGGCACTATAAATTTACTTTGGGCTGCACTGGCTTGTTTGCTTGCTTCAATACCATTTTTAATTACTGCAAAGGAAGCCACTATCCTAGAAGAACATCATCACCATCACAATCATCATCAATCTAAAAATAAATCTCATAAAAAGAAACCAGAACATAATATAAATAAAATAATAAATAACTTCTTCGGCAATGATCTGATTAGAAATGTTGCCTTATTGGGTATTTTGATGTCGATGAGCTTTCTCGTGATCAATTATTCCTTTTGGAGTAAAGTTAAACATGCTTTCCACGATGACATTTCACTAGCAAATTTCATCGCCTTTTTTAATGCGATTATATCCATTATATTTCTTGTTTTTAAATTAGTTTTCACGAGCAGACTCATCAATAAAATCGGCATTATAAAATCATTATTAATTACACCAATTGCGTTGTTGATTATGATTGGACTGGTTATTTACGCTTCAAAAATTGATAGCCAAAAATTAATTCTTTATTTTTTTGGAGCCACCTATTCAATTGTTGACATATTAAAAACTTCTATCAACAACCCTGTTTTTTTAACAGTCATGCAACCATTGCCCAATCATGAAAGATTAAGAGCTCACATGATTCTAAAAGGCATCACAGATCCATTTGCATTTTTATTTTCCGGCTTGGCCATTATTGCTCTTATAAATCTACATGGTAAAGTAGATTTGGCATCAATGTCATATTTCATTCTTTTCATTTGCTTTTTCTGGTTTGCCGGTGTTTATGCACTCAACAAACAATATCTTAAAACTATCATTAAATCTATAAGTAACAAGTTTTTCAATTTGGAAAATTTATCGATTCATGATACAGATACTTTGCAATGGCTGAAAGAAAAAGCAAAAAATGGAACTGAAACTGAAGTATTGAATATCATCTCAATGCTTAGCCGTCAACCCAAAGACTTTAATGACGAATTGTTAATCGCTATTTTTAAACACCCTTCAGATAAGGTAAAACTAGCTTTACTAAATGTAATGCTTGAGCACGAATATCCTCATGCAGCTCAGTCCCTGATAAAAATATTAAGTCAGGATATGCATCCCGCAATTTTAGCAAGAGCAATAAAAGTAGTTTGTAAAAATAATATCCAAACAGACGAAACCCTTCAATTCCTTTCAAGTGAAGAAAAAGAAATCAGAAATGCTGCAATTGATGGACTTTTCTTTTATGCAAGTGGAGAGGCAAAACAAAAAGCCGCTGTTCTTTTACATCAATTAATGAACTCTGAGAAAGATGCTGACAGAATCGATGCTGCACATATTTTGAGCAATCATTATCATGGCAAAGAAACTGAAATGATATTGCAATTGATGAAAGATAAAAAATCTGAAGTAAGAAAATTTGCTTTCATTGCTGCAGGCAAATCTGAAAATGTAATACTGCTTGAAGCACTCATACAAACAGGACTTCAATATGAATTTGAAATGATTGAACCTTTGTTATTGAGTGGTTCATCATCATTGCCTCATATTTATCAATACCTGACATTAAACAAAACCATCTCCTATCATCAAAAGGAAAAATTAATTTTACTAATAAGTAGAATCAATAGTGAAAATTCCCATGAATTATTAGTAAAATTATTGCAAGAATTTCCTGGAGATTTCAATATCATTATTAAAGCTATTTACAGAAGCAGCTACGTTCCCAAGCAAAATGAAATCAATCTTTTTACAGAAAACATCCATCAGTTGCTTTCAAATTGCGCTACCATTATTTACTTGCAAAACGGCATTAAACATAACAATCCAAACCCATCTTTAATCGTTGATGCACTTAATCTGGAACTTGAAATCATAAGAGATACCATACTCTCCGTTTTTGCCATTATTTACAATAGAAATAAAATCAACAAAGCTAGAGTCGCTTTTGCAACAGGCTCAAAGGCTAGTATTATCAATGCCATGGAGTTGATTGATATCACTGTGAAAAAAGATATCGCCCATAAATTCAATACTTTATTTGAACCCGGAAATACTTTAGAAAGAATTCATGATATCGAAAAATTATACTCCAAACAATCCTTTAAAAACACCGAAGAAATCTTATCTCATCTTATCAAAAATGAAAAAGGCATTTATAATAAATGGACAATTTCTACTTCAATTTACTTAGCCAAAAAACAGGGCATTCATTTAAATGTTTCACAAATAAAAACATTAAGTGAGTCTGACAATAAATTAATTAATGAAACTGCTAAATATTATCTAAGTATAGCTCATTAAAAAACAATTAAATTAATTCCATTATTTCAACTACATAAATAATTTACAATGTCTTCTTCTATAAACCAAAACCTGCTGCTTCTTGAAAAAGTATTGCTATTAAAATCACTTAGCATTTTCAGTGAAACACCAGAAACTATCTTATCAGAGCTAGCACCTTTGATGAAGGAAGAACAACTTGAAGCAGATTCAATAATTTTTGAAGAAAATGATCCGGGAGATTGTATGTACATCATCTTATCCGGAAAAATCTCCATTAGAAAAGGTGGACAAGAACTTGCTGTACTAAAAGAAAATGAGGTATTTGGTGAATTGTCGTTGTTAGACAATGAGCCCAGAAGTGCAGCTGCCATTGCCAAAACAGATTGTATGCTTTATAAAATAGATCACGAACCTTTTTATGAACTACTTGACACCAGACCAGAAATCGCCAGAGGTTTTATAAAAATTTTATGTAACAGATTGAGGCAGTTAAATGAGAGAACGACGAAGGGGAGTTAAAAAAGGTTAAAGAGTTTAAAGGTTTAATGGTTTAATACGCTGCGCTGGTTGTTTATTGTTTGTTGTTTGTTGTTTATTGTTTGGTGTTTGGTGTTTTATGCCGACGAAGGTCTCTGACCGAGTCGTTAGAAATTAATAGTTAATTTAAAGCGTTCAGCTTGTTTGGGGTTATTTGTTTATTTGTTGTTTGGTGTTTGTTGTTTGGTGTTTGTTGTTTGGTGTTTGTTGTTTGTTGTTTGAATTTTTATCTATCTTATCCAGCCTATCTAGCCTATCCAACATCCCTGCCTTTACACCTTTGTGCCTTGGTGCCTTTGTGGCATTATTCTCAAGAAAGAAACACCTCCGTGGCCCCATACCCATACAAATGATGATATCGATTTACAAATGACTTCACATATTTTTTATGATTCAACCTTTCGTGAATTTCTTCTTTTAAAACACCTTCCCCTATTCCATGCACCACAATGAATTCTTTGAGATGATGCCAATGTGCGAGCTCGAGATATTTTTCAAAGGCTTCCAATTGTAGTGTTATGATTTCACCGGAAGAAAGATGATGCCATTTGTCGAGTAATTTTTCGATATGCAAATCAACAACTGATCTAGCCGGTTGTAAATGATCTTTTGCTTTGGCAATATCATAAATTTTAAAACCGGCGTTGGTTAGTTTCGACAAATCCATTTTTTCTTCTTCCACTTTATCAGGATACACTGTAAATAATTCGTAGGAAAAAGAAGCTTCGTTGCTAGTTTTCAACTCTTCAATCTTTTTAAAAACCTGCTTGCCTCTTAGTTTTAGCAAATGCTCAAAATATGGCGCTTTCTTTTTATTGGGAATTTCAAGTGAGAACTCAAATTCAAAACAAGGAGAATCACTGATGTCTTCAAAATTAATATCGTGCAAATAAAAATCATTCAAGCCCCTAATTGAACTTTGCAATTCAAAAGAACTCTCTCCTGCAAAAGTTAGATTGTATTTAAATTGATAGGTCTCCTCATTGTGATTGATCAAATAAACTTTTAGTTTTTCTACAATATCATCATCAAAAATATCTTTATCATAAACAGGAACGAGACTTAAAAAAACACCATCCATGGTTTTTACTCTGGCAGGTGCTTTTTCTTTTTTGATATTGTCTACAAAAATCTTTTTCTTCTCAACGATTTTCTTCTGCGTAAACATTTTAAAATACGGAAAATCAATCTGATCCATGTAAGCTGGGAACTTCACACCTCGCACTTCAATCATCACCATTTTGTCATTCATAATCTCTACTACTTTTCCTTCTTCATCGGAATGCAGCACGATAATCTTATCTCCTACTTCGTATTTCATAGGTAAAGTTTAGAAGGTTTTTAGGTTTAGTAGTATTAATGTTTGGGGATTAGGGATTAGGGGTTGGCAAGTTTACTTTTTTTATGACCATACAACAGATAAATCACCAATCCAATCAACAGCCAACCACCAAACCATGCCCAGTTCATGGCGGTCATTCCGGTTAGTAAATACAAACAAGTCACCAAGCCCATTAATGGAATCAACGACCAGTTTTTGATAAATGCACCAACCGCAAGTATCAAACATGTAATCCAAAAAATAATGGCAGAAACATTATACGTTAAAGTAGCTGCGTCAGTTTTAAATACAAACAAACTGTTGAAATATTGATTCACATTAAAATGTACCAATAACATCGAACCAACAATAATTGCCGGAAAAATAAACTTTGATGAAATAAATGGCAAATGAAATTTACCAGCTACTTTCTCTTTGATAGGCAAGAATAATACGCCACCACAAACCAACACAAATGCAAACAATGTAGCGATACTGGTGAAGTCCAACACAAAAGTTTTATCCGTAAACAAAATTGGAATACCCACAACCAAACCTGTAATTATTGTTGAAAACGAGGGAGTCTTAAACTTAGGGTGAATTTTTTGAAAAACAGGCGGCATCAAGCCATCTCTACTCATGCTCATCCAAATACGTGGCTGTCCCATTTGAAAAACCAGTAACACGCTTGTCATGGCAACCACCGCACAAATTGAAACCAACAATTGCATCCAGGCTATATTCAAATTTTGAGGCTCAAAAATAAAGGCTAATGGATCCCCTACATTTTCAAATTTTTGATAATGAACAGCTCCTGTTAACACCAAAGTCAATAAAATGTATATCACTGTGCAAATAACCAATGAATAAATCATTCCTCTTGGCAAATCTCTTTGTGGGTCTTTACTTTCTTCCGCCAACACACTTACCGCATCGAAACCGATATAGGCAAAGAACACGCCTGCAACGGCAGCCATTACCCCTTTAAATCCATTAGGCATAAAAGACTTCACGCCTTCTGTATTTTCAGGTATCCAGTTATGGGTTAGTCCATTGTGTAGCACCAAATAACCGCCAACTAAAATGATTAAAAACACAACACCCAATTTCAACACCACCATCAAGTTGCTGAAGTTCTTACTTTCTTTAATGCCGATATACACGAGACAAGTAATCAAGATATTAATGATGAATGCCGGTAAATCAACAATGAATTTCACACCTGCAAATACAGGCGATTCATTCCATGCAGCTAAAAATTCGGCATTGGTTGTCCCCGCTTCAATGGCATGTTTTGTTTCCATGTAACTAGTTGTCAGGTAAGCAGGTAAATGCACGTTCAATCTTTCGAGAAACGAAGTAAAATAATCGCTCCAGCTATACGCCACATAAATATTACCAATTGAATATTCCATGATTAAAGCCCAACCAATAATCCAAGCAAACAATTCACCAAAACTTGCATAAGCATAAGTATAGGCACTACCAGCTACGGGTATACGACTAGCAAAATCAGAATAGCAAAAAGCAGTGAAAGCACAAGCAATACCTGTAATAATAAACAATACAATCACACCGGGGCCGCCATTAAATACAGCACCACCCAAACTACTGAAGCTTCCTGCTCCTAAAATAGCTGCAATACCAAAGAATGTGAGATCTTTTACTGTTAATACCCGTTTCAAACCACCACCATGCGATTCATCAGATCCTTCTGAAACAATTTTTTCAATACTTTTTGTTCTGAATAATGAGTTACTCATAAAAAGGAGTTATGGTTAAAATTGGAAATTAAGATTCACGTTGTAATAAATATTGAGCGAGTTTTCTGAGTTCGGCTTTTCTACTTTCCATCACAGCGGTATCTTCCAAATGCTTCATGGCGATTAGGAAATATTTCTCTTTCAATGATTCGGCCCATTCATCTACTTTACATTCTTTAAAAATCGCAAGTACTTTGGCTACTTTATCTTCTTCATTTGTGGAAAGCAATTGTAACAAATCTGCTTTTTGTTTTTCATTGGCAACATCCATTGCATGTATCAACAAGAAAGTTTTTTTATTGGCTAGAATATCTCCCCCAACCTGTTTGCCAAATTTTTCCGGATTGCCAAATGCATCGAGATAATCATCTTGTACTTGAAATGCTATGCCTAAATTTTTTCCAAATTCATAGATATGTTGTTGATTGCCCTGACTAGCACCACCAATGATAGCACCCATTTGCATACTTGCAGCGAGTAACACTGAAGTCTTCAAACTTATCATGTGCAAATACTCATCAATAGTAACCGAATCTTTTTTCTCAAAATCCATATCCAATTGCTGGCCTTCGCAAACTTCTTTAGCCGTTCTGCTGAATAAAGTAAGTATCGCATGCAATCTCGAAAAATCTATTTTATTAATCTCTTCATAAGCAGCCACCAACATCACATCACCGGCGAGCAAAGCTGTATCATCACCATATTTCATGTGAACTGTTTCCATACCTCTTCTTAATGGCGCTTTGTCCATGATGTCATCATGAATCAAACTGAAATTATGAAACAACTCAATGGCTGTCGCTACATGATATGCATCGGAATGGATCTCATCAAACAACTCATTCGTCATCAACACACTTACCGGACGTACTCTTTTCCCACCAATTCTTAGAATGTATTGGGCTGCGTCGTATAAGTTAACAGGTGTTTCTGGGAAATGCCTGCGGTTGAAATCTTTTTCGAATAAGGTGGAGAGATCGGTGAAGGAATGCATTTTAAAATACTGTTTAAAAGGTTTCATTGGTTCAAGAGGTTCAAAAGGTTATTGCTTATAAAAGAGAAAATCTTATTTTGAACAGAAACCTTTTTAACGTCTTGAACTTATTGAACTTGTTGAACTATTTTGATTTTTTACTTTTTACTTTTAGATTTTTACTTTTCTCTCCTCCCTCCACCACCCACTCATAATCCAATTGTCTTTTGGTAAGGTTTGCAGCTACCACACGAATGTTTATTTTATCGCCCATTCTGAATTTCTTTTTGGTATTCAATCCTACCAAGGCATAATCCGTTTCATCATGGCGGAAATCATCGTAAGTATTTAAATCTTTCACGCTGACCAATCCTTCACATTTATGCTCAACTGTTTCTACCCAAAATCCAAATGCTGCTACTCCACTAATAACACCTTCAAATTCATCACCCAAAAATTGCTTCATGTACTCCACTTGCTTGTATTTATTTCCAGCTCGTTCTGCATCCATGGCCGCTCTTTCCATATCACTGCAATGCTTACAATGTTCTTCTATTTTTTTATCGGGATTTAGGTTTTTATCCAAGCATTGTTGTAAAATACGATGAACCATTACATCAGGATAGCGACGAATAGGTGAAGTAAAATGACAATAATGCTCGAAACCCAAGCCATAGTGACCAATATTTTCTGAAGTGTAAACAGCCTTCGACATGGTACGAATACCTAATTGTTCGAGCACATGCTGCTCAGGCTTTCCATGAACTTCACTTAATAAATTATTGAAAGAAGATGCCACTTGCTTTTCATCATGTGTATCAAATTTGTAACCAAACTTTCTGGCGAATGCGGCAAATGGCTTCAGCTTTTCTTCATCAGGCGTATCATGAATTCGATATGGAAATGGCAATGGTTCTTTATTGATCTTAATTTTAGAAACGTATTCCGCAATGGCTTTATTCGCCAGCAACATGAACTCTTCAATTAATTTATGAGCTTCTTTACTTTCTTTCACTACAATGCCAATAGGCTTTCCTGTTTCATCTAATTTAAATCTTACTTCAGTAGATGAAAAATTAATCGCTCCATTTTCAAACCTTCTTTTTCTAAATTGTTGCGCCAAATTATTCAGCAACAAAACTGCACCTTGATGAAGACCTTCTTTTTGCTCAATAATTTCTTGCACCTCTTCGTAAGAAAATCTATGATTGCTATGAATTATAGTTCTTCCAATCCAAGTATGTTTAATTTCCGCTCTGTTTGTAATTTGAAACACTGCTGAAAACGTGTACTTGTCCTCGTTAGGTCGCAATGAACACAATTCATTTGAAATCTTTTCGGGCAACATCGGATTTACACGATCTGGCAAATACACACTAGTAGCTCTTTGATAAGCAGCTTTGTCCATAAGTGTGCCTGGTTTTACAAAATGGCTTACATCTGCAATGTGAACACCGATTTCGTAATTGCCATTATCCAAATTTCTGATTGAAATGGCATCATCAAAATCCTTAGCATCAACAGGGTCAATGGTAAAGGTCAATATATCTCTAAAATCTTTTCGCTTCGACATTTCCTCTCTAGTGATTTTACCAGAAAATGACGCTGCCTCTTTAATCAATTCTTCTTCAAATGCAAGCGGAAAACCTGCATCTATCAATATTTCTTTCATAGACATATCTGATTCATCTTCCGCTCTAATTATAGATTCAACCTGAGCTTGGGGTTTACGATCGTCTTTATCCCATTTGATGAATTTTGCAATTACTTTGTCGCCATCTACAGCTCCGTTTAATTTTTCTATGGGAATATAAAAATCAGGAATCGGCTTATCTCCTGACACTTCAAAAAAGGCAATATTTTTATTAACTTGTACATGCCCCACAAATTGAGTTTGTTTTCTTTCAACAACTTCAACTATTTTCCCCTCCATTCTTTTTATTGAAGAACCCCCTGTCGCCACTTGCACCCTAACCATATCTCCATGAAATGCTTTTCCAAAATCATTAGGCCTCACTAAAATGTCTTTATCTAATTTATCTACTATTACAAAACCCATTCCGCTTCTGCTGATATCCAATTTACCTTTTAAAAGCAAAGATTGTGAAGACTTTTTTCCACCCGACTTTTTCGATGTACTCATAAATTTATTTTATTCCCTGGCAGTTATTTTTTAATTAAGTTTTATACTTAAAATAATGCCTATGCAATGTACGTAAACTATTGGTGTAAAAGTTGATTTTCAAGCAGATTTGAGGATAAAGATGTTAAAAACTGGTTGATTTGTTATGGTTTTTTTTGTCTTACTTTGGCAAAACATTTTCATCATTCCTTCCAATGATTTTAAATGGAAACTTTTGCTTCCGATTTGCATAATTTGAAATTAAAAAAATGAAAAGTTATGAAACGGTTGTTGAAGCCATCACTGATTTAAAATCAAGAGGATTTAATTTGGATTTGAATATTGAATTCGACAAACTTCTTCGCAATGGAAATCACTTGAATGCCTGTGATTTTGAAATTGTTGAAACACATCGATTTGAAGGAGATTCGAATCCTGAAGATGAAGATATTGTGTTGGCTATGGCTTCTAAAACTTCACCGATGAAAGGGGTGTTTACAGGAGCATTTGGTATGTATGCCAACACAGAATCATTTGCTGAAATAAAATCATTAAAAGAAAATAAAATTCCGGATGGATAGAAAAAAATTCTTGCAGTTGAGTTCACTTGGACTGATTGCCATTAAACTACCGAACTTTTCAAAGCCAGTTCAAAAACCAATCGTCATCTCAACTTGGGATAGCGGAATGCCGGTTAATGCAGAAGCTTGGAAGATATTATCTGCAAAAGGCAAATCAGTTGATGCAGTTGAAGCCGGTGCCAAATACATCGAAGACACGATTAATTGTTGTGTTGGATTGGGCGGCTACCCCGATAGAGATGGCATCGTAACGCTTGATGCCTGTATCATGGATGAAAAAGCCAATTGCGGTTCAGTTGCCGGATTGGAGAAAATTAAACATCCTATCTCAGTGGCTCGAAAAGTAATGGAAACAACTCCACATGTAATTTTAGTTGGACAAGGTGCACAACAGTTCGCGTTGCAAAATGGATTCAAATTGGAATCGGGCGAATTGTCTGATGATGCCAAAAATGCTTACAAACAATGGCTGGAAAAAAGTCAATATAAACCCGAAATTAACATAGAAAAGAAACAAGGCAATGGCCCGTTTGCACCTATGTTTTTTGATGATGGCACCTTGAACCACGACACAATGGGACTTGTTGCGATGGATGACAATGGCGATTTATCAGGTGCCGTAACTACATCAGGAATGGCTTATAAAATCCATGGGCGTGTTGGCGATTCTCCCATTATTGGAGCTGGTTTATTTGTAGATAATGAAGTCGGTGCCGCAACAAGTAGTGGCTTAGGAGAAGAAGTCATTAGAATCTGTGGCACACACACCGTTGTTGAATATATGCGAAATGGACTTTCGCCTGAACAGGCCTGCAAAAAAGCTTGCGAGCGCATTGTAAAACGCGATCCCGAAAAAGCCAAAACTTTACAAGTAGGATTTTTAGCCATGAACAAAAAAGGTGAATACGGCGCTTACGCAATACAAAAAGGGTTTGTATTCAGCGTGAAAAGTGATACTGAAAATAAAATTCACGATTCTAAATATTTGATTTGATAAAAATGAATTTTAAACTCGAAGTCATTGCTTTTAATATTGAAAGTTGCCAACTCGCTCAACAAAGCGGTGCTCATAGAATTGAATTGTGCGATAATCCAGGTGAAGGCGGAACAACTCCATCCATCGGAATGATTAAAGCTGCAAGAAAAAAAGTAGACATCGAATTGTTTCCAATCATTCGTCATAGAGGTGGAGATTTTCTTTATTCAGATGACGAGTTTGAGATCATGAAAGAAGATATTTTACAATGCAAGAATCTCGGCTGCGATGGCGTTGTAATTGGATTGCTCAATGCAGACGGTACTGTTGACAAAACCCGTACTTCACAATTGGTGAACCTCGCCTACCCCATGAGCGTTACCTTTCACCGGGCATTCGACAGAGCCAACGATCCATTTAAAGCCATGGAAGATATTATTGAATGTGGATGTGAAAGAATATTAACAAGCGGACAACAACCATCAGCTCTTAAAGGTATCGAACTCATTTCAGCACTTATAAAAAAAGCAGAAGAACGTATCATCATCATGCCAGGAAGCGGACTTCGTTCTGATAATATCATTTCCATCGCTCAACAATCAGGTGCAGTTGAATTTCACAGTTCAGCAAGAATGACAACGGATTCAAAAATGAACTTCAACAATCCAAAGATGAAAGAACAATTAAAAACAGTTGTTCTTGATGCAATGGAAGTTTCCAAAATGGCAACATTATTATCAGGCTTATGATAAGATTATTTTCACTACTAATTTTAATTTGCATATCCTTCAACAGTCGGGCACAGAATTCAATCATCAATTTGAATCAAAACTGGACATTCAAATCGCTCACTGAAAATCGCTTATTGCCCGCAACTGTTCCGGGGTCTGTCCATTCTGATTTATACAAAAACAAAATCATTCCCAACCCCTATTTCGGAACCAATGAAAAAAAACTCAATTGGATAGATACAACAGATTGGATGTATCAATGCTATTTTGATTTCAAACCAACTCTGACATCAAGAAAAAATATCGACTTAAATTTTGATGGAATTGACACTTACGCTGATGTATACCTGAATGACTCTTTGATTCTGAAATCGAACAATATGTTTAGGCAATGGATTGTGAATATAAAAAGTAACATCAAGCCCGGACAAAACAAATTGCAAATCTGTTTTCATGCTGCAAAGAGAATCACAGATAGCATCGCCCAATCACAATTACCATTGATAAGGCCCGATAACAGTCGCGTATATGCGCGGAAAGCACAGTTTCAATTTGGTTGGGATTGGGGGCCAACATTCATTGGAGCTGGCGTTTACAAAAACATTTGGATTGACGCCTACAATGGCCTTTCTACTGTTGAAAAACTTCAAAGGGAAAGAGACCAGTTGAATCAAGCAAGAATCAAAGACATCAAACTCATACAGGAACCTGATTCATTTGGAACAAGTTTCTATTTTCAAAAAAACGATTTGCCTATTTACATAAATGGCGCCAATTGGATTCCTGCGGAGAATATTTTTTTAAGTCAACTCAAAAGAGAAGATTACAGAAACATGTTAAAAAATGCTAAAGACGCCAACATGAACATGCTGCGAGTTTGGGGCGGCGGCATTTATGAATCTGATGATTTCTATGAGCTCTGTGATTCAATGGGCATCTATATTTGGCAGGATTTCATGTTTGCGGGCGGCATGTATCCAGGTGATCAACATTTTATTCAAAACGTAAAAGAAGAAGTAAAACAACAAATCAAAAGATTAAGACATCATCCTTGTATTGTATTGTGGTGCGGCAATAATGAAATCGATGAAGCCTGGAAAAACTGGGGTTGGCAATCACAGTACAATCTGCATGGGCAGGACTCTATAAAAATATGGAAAGAGTATCAGACATTATTTAGAGATTCTTTGGCCGCCTGGGTAAATGAATTCGATGGCACTCGTCCTTATATTTCAACTTCGCCGAAAAACGGCTGGGGACATAAAGAAAGTTTTACAGAAGGCGATAGTCATTACTGGGGTTTATGGTGGGGATTAGAGGACTGGGAAGTTTTTAAAACAAAAACCGGAAGATTTGTAAGTGAATATGGCATGCAGTCGATGCCGGATTATCATTCTGTTCTTTCATATACAGATTCGTCAAACAGATATTTATATTCCGATCAAATCAATGCACATCAAAAAGCAGGCGAAGGATTTAAAAAGCTCAATCACTATCTAACCCGCTATTTCATTGACTCGGCAACACTTTCCAAAATCAGTTTGAAAGATTATTGCTACATCACACAATGCATGCAGGCTTTCATTTTGAAGAATGTCATAATCACTCACATGAGCCATTTCTGGAAGAATATGGGCACATTATTGTGGCAATTGAACGACTGCTGGCCAGTTACCAGTTGGAGTATCATTGATTACAAGGGCGTCAAGAAAGCGGCTTGGTATGCAGTAAAAAAAGCTTATTCAGACCATCCGGAACTGTCTATTGAAACCATCAATAAAAAAAATCTAATTAAAAACCAGCCCAAATTCACGATAAAAAGAAAAGGAGATAACAGCATTTCTATTCAATCCAATTGTGATGCTCAATATGTTTATTTGTACACCGAAAAAACTGCAATGAATGCATCAGACAACTACTTCAATATAAAAAAAGGAGAAAACAAAATCATTACGT
>CANHLV010000005.1 GCA_947461495.1 Chitinophagaceae bacterium | reverse complement strand
GTTTGTCGAGACGGCCAATTGGGAAAATCCTTGATTTGTAATTGATAAAATCAATGATATTCGATTTGTCTTTCGTATCCGTTGTGCAAGTAATTCCTTTGGGTTTATTGAAGGCGATGTAAACCGAAGCTGTCTTTTTCTTTCTGATGGGCTCTCCATCTATTCTTACATCATCACCCTGCATCACACGATTTCCTTTAAAGGCATCTTGCCCGTTGATGGTAACTCTACATTCTTCAATGTACTTATCAGCTTCACGGCGACTGCAAAATCCGGAGTCACTGATATATTTGTTTAAACTTATATCCAAAGCAAATGATTTATAGAAATTAAAAAAGCCATCTTCGTAAAGACAGCTTTTGTATATAATTGTGTTTGTTTTTTATGCTTCAGGCTTTTCCTCAGGTTTCTCTTCAGTTTTCTTTTCCACTAATTTACCTAATTCGGAACCTTTCTTTTGTTTTTGTTGTGCTTTAGGCGCAAACATTACCAGCATTCTTTTTCCTTCCATTTTAGGTAAGCCTTCCAAAGCGCCTACATCTTTTAATCGGTCGGCAAATTTAAGCAAAAGCAACTCTCCTCTTTCTTTAAACATGATGGCTCTTCCTTTAAATTGAACATGAGCTTTTACTTTGTCGCCATCCAAAAGGAATTTTTCAGCATGTTTTACTTTGAATTCAAAATCATGATCATCAGTATTTGGAGTAAAGCGAATTTCCTTGACCTCACTGGTTTTGGCTTTCGCTTTCATTTCTTTCTTTTTCTTTTTCTCGTCGTAAAGGAACTTGTTGTAATCGATGATTTTACAAACAGGCGGATTAGCTCCAGGAGAAATTTCTACAAGATCGAGACCTTGTCCTTGAGCAATTTTCATTGCTTCAGGAGTCGGGTAAATTCCTGGTTCGAGATTCTCTCCAACTAGCCTTACTTCAGGCACTTTAATCATGTAGTTGGTACGATGTTCCTGTTGTTGTTCTTTTTTGAAACGGGGATTGAATGCGCCCCTGGGTGGTCTTGGTGGAAATGCCATTTAGAAATTTTGATTTACAATTTATTTTTTATCGGTTAAAATTAAGCACAAATTTTCTTATTCTCCTCTTCTTTCTGAAATTTCCTGTGATAATTCGTGTACAAACGACAAAAGCTCTTTTGAACCCAAATCTCCTTTTCCTTGTCTTCGTATAGAAACAAAATTGTCATTCATCTCTTTTTCACCAATTACCAGCATATAAGGCACTTTCATCATTTCAGTATCCCTGATTTTTTTGCCTATTTTTTCATTTCTGTCGTCAACCTCAACTCTGATACCAGCTTTTTTAAGCGTGTTCATCACCAAATGCGCATAATCCATAAACTTATCGCTGATGGGCAACACTTTCACTTGCAAAGGCGCTAACCAAGTTGGGAATTTGCCTGCATAATGCTCAAGCAAGAACCCAATAAATCTTTCATGAGTCCCAAGTGGTGCACGATGTATAATTAAAGGTACATCAGTGCTATTTTGTTGAGTAGTATAAGAAAGTTTGAATTTGTTTCCACTATTAAAATCTACCTGATTGGTAGCCAATGTAAATTCTCTTCCAATAGCACTCCAAATCTGAACGTCAATTTTAGGGCCATAAAATGCAGCTTCATCCTGAACTTCAATAAATGGAATATTTGATTCAATCAATGTTTCACGAACCATGGCTTCGGTTTGTTCCCACAATTCTGGCGCATCAATATATTTCTGTCCTCTTTTGGAAGGTTCATGTAAACTCAATCTCATTACATATTTGTCGATTCCAAAAATCTTGAAATACTTGAGATACATTTCATTTACAGCTCTGAACTCATCTGCAAATTGTTCTTTACTGCAATAAATATGTGCATCATTCATATGCAAACATCTCACTCTCATCAATCCGAATAACTCACCACTTTGTTCATATCTGTAACAGGTTCCATATTCAGCAATACGGAATGGCAAGTCCTTGTAGCTCTTTGGCTCAGCATCAAAAATTTTATGATGGTGAGGACAATTCATGGCTCGTAGATAGTATTTTGTTCCATCTAGTTCCATTGGCGGGAACATACTGTCGGCATAATAAGGTAAATGACCGCTGGTTAAATACATTTCCTCTTTAGCGATATGAGGTGTTACTACCCTTTTGTATCCAGCCGCTGATTCGGTTTCTTTAGCTAATTTTTCAAGTTCTTCAATTACAATACCTCCATTGGGTAACCATAAAGGCAACCCTTGTCCAACCATATCATCCATGGTAAAAATGCCCAATTCTTTTCCTAATTTTCTATGGTCTCTTTTCTTAGCTTCTTCAAGCATCAATAAATATTCATCCAATTCTTTCTGATTAGGGAAAGTAACGCCATAAATACGAGTGAGCTGTTTGTTTTTTTCGTTTCCTTTCCAGTAAGCACCTGCAAGACTGGTTAATTTAATCGCTTTAATGAAACTGGTGTTAGGTATATGTGGGCCTCTGCATAAATCAGTAAACCCTCCTTGAGTATAAAATGTAATTTCTCCGTCTGTCAGATTTGTCAAAAGGTCAAGCTTGTATTCATCTCCTTTTTCTGTAAAATATTGAATAGCTTCTGCTTTAGGCATTGCCTTTCTTAAATAGGCATTGTTTTGCTTTGCTAATTCATTCATTTTTTTCTCGAGTGTATGCAAATCTTCCTCAGTCATTTTTGAATCGCCAAGGTCGATGTCATAATAGAAGCCTTTGTCTAGTGCAGGGCCTACCCAAAATTTAGCATGAGGAAAACTATCTTGAACCGCTTCTGCCATTAAGTGAGCCGATGAATGCCAGAATGTGTTTTTACCTTCAGCATCATCCCAAGTTAGTAGTTTGAAAGTTGCATCTGAATGTATCGGACGACTCATATCCCACACTTCTCCATTTACACTGGCTGCCAAGACCTTTCTTGCCAATCCCTCACTGATTGATTTGGCTACATCCATACTTGTTGAACCTGCTGTATATTCTCTTACGGAACCATCAGGTAATGTTATCTTTATCATTGTAAGTTTTATTCAGTTTTGAGTTGCAAATTTAACGAACTCTTGGCGAATAGCATATCATAAGATTATATTTTGAGAGAGAAATCATTATTATTTTTGCAGTGGTAAAATTTCATATCAATATGGACAAGTTTTTTTTAATACTGATTTCCTTTTTTTTCAGTTTATATAGCCATTCGCAAAATTTTCTCGGACAATGGAAAGGTGAATTTATAGACAAAAGTTCTTCTATTGGCAACTTTTCTGAAGACAAATGTGAATATGTATTGGAGCTTGATGTGAAGGGTGAAAAAGTAAATGGATCTTCTTATACTTATTTTACTGAGGGAGGCAAGCGTTTTTATACCATTTGCAAATTGGAAGGAAGTATTGATTTCAAGAAAAAATACATTGAAATCCGCGAAACACAACGCACAAAAACCAATATTCCAAGTAATATACGCAATTGTTATCAGGTACATAAGCTAACTTATTTCAAACAAGGCGATATTGAAACTTTAGAAGGTAATTGGATACCGGCACCCAATCAGGATGGCATATGCGGATTTGGGAATACAAAACTTACCAGAAGGTCACTTGCCGGCAACTATCCCAATGCTTATGCAAACCTCAATAAGCAAGAAATTGGAACAAAGGTTCAATCTAGCCAACCGAAAGCAAATGTAGCTGTAAAGGAAAATCTAAATACCGCTGACATCAAATCAAAATTAGGGCCCAAAAAAGATTTTAACAACACTATTGTAAAATCAGATGATTCATTAACGGAAAACAAATCAGCAGCCAAAGATGAGAAAATCAAGGAAATAACTCCTAGTGACTCCGACTTCAAACTTGAAAAAAGAAAAACAACAGTTTTAAAAACAATTGAAGTTGAAAGCAAAACCGTAAGAGTTGATTTATATGATAATGGCGAAGTGGATGGCGACAGTATTTCACTTATTTACAATGACAAATTGTTACTTTCAAATAAACGACTATCTACAAGATCTATCACTTTGAATTTGAATATTGATGATGAAAACAAGGTAAATGAATTGGTGATGTACGCAGAAAACCTAGGCACTATAGCTCCTAACACTGCATTAATGGTAGTAACGGATGGGCCTAACCGCTACGAAGTAAGAATCACCTCAGATCTTGAAAAAAGCGGTGTCATCAGATTTATTCGCAAAGCACAAAAATAGTTTTTCATGATGCAGGAATACCCCCGACCTGAAATAATTATTCAAAAAAAATCGATTGATATTTTTTTTGAAATGGTGGCATTACTCACCATCATTTTCATGTGGGCGTTTTGTTTGTATCACTATAAATCACTTCCTGAGATTATCCCAACTCATTATGGAGCAAACGGAATCGCAGATGATTATGGTTCAAAGAAAACATTGTTCTTAATACCTGGGATTGTAACCATTATTGTTATGGGAATGAGATGGCTCAATCGATATCCTCATAAGTTCAATTACATGACAGCCATTACAGCTGATAATGCTGAAAGACAATACCGGATGGCAACACGCCTCATTCGGTACTTACAATTTATCATTGCTGTGCTTTTTAATTACATTGTTGTAAAGACTGTAGAAGATGCCTACGTGAAGCAATCCAAACTGGATATTTGGTTTGTGTTTATTTTAGAGGCTGCAGTTTTTGTGCCCACGGTTTACACCGTATACACTGCATTAATTAAAAAATAAAGAGGCTGTTTATTAAGTAAAACAGCCTCTTTGTTCATAACTCAATCGAAATTATTCAGTAGGATCAACAGTAGGATTTTCAGTATCCGAAACCTCTGTATCTGTTGAATCATTTGACTCCTCATTTGTATCAGTCGATTCAGTAGTAATTGATTCTGAATTAACTTCCTCTTCCATTTCATCTAATTGGGTGATGGCTGCAATTTCATCTCCATCATCAACTTTTATCAATTTAACGCCTTGCGTAGCTCTGCCTTGTTCTCTGATACCACTAACAGACATCCGAATTGTAACTCCGCTTACACAAGTAATCATCAAATCTTCTTTTTCTGTAACAGCGAGCAACCCTACCAATTTTCCGGTTTTTTCTGTCACACTAATTGTTTTGACACCTTTACCGCCACGATGAGTAATTCTGTAATTGGCTTCACCAGTTTCAGGGTCGTCCATGAAAGTACGTTTGCCGTATCCTTTCTCACTTACAACCAAAATCGTTTTGGTTTTATCTTCTTTATTCACGCAAATCATACCTACCAATTCATCGCCAGCTTCATCAACTTCAATCCCATAAACACCTATACCGCCACGTCCTGTGCTTCTAACAGCAGATTCGTGAAAACGAATCGCTCTTCCGCTTTTAACAGCTAGCATGATTTCACAATTACCATCTGTCAATTCAGCTGCAATCAACCGATCTCCTTCGAGAATATTTATAGCATTTATACCATTTTGGCGTGGTCTACTGAAATCTTCAAGATCTGTTTTTTTGATGATACCATTTTGTGTACATAGAACGATGTAATTGTTTTTGATGTACTCTTCGTCTTCCAGATTCTTAACATCAATAATGGCTCGTACTTTGTCATCAGCAGGAATTTGTATCATGTTCTGGAGTGCCCTTCCTTTGCTAGTTTTATCTCCTTCAGGAATCTGATATACTTTTAACCAGAAGCAACGTCCTTTTTCTGTAAAGAACAATAAGGTATGGTGAGTAGAGGCGACAAACAGATGTTCAATATAGTCTTCCTGACGAGTACTACTTCCTTTTGCGCCACGGCCACCTCTTCTTTGTTGGCGATACTCATTAGCTGAGGTTCTTTTGATATAGCCCATATGAGAAATCGTAACCACCACATCTTCTTCTTCAATCAGATCCAACATATTGATTTCATCATCAGCATAAATGATTTCTGATTTTCTTTCATCACCGAATTTAGCTTTGACTTCCATTAATTCAGTTTTGATGATTTCAAAACGTAATCCTTCATTAGCCAGAATTTCTTTTAATCGCTCAATCACTTTCATGATTTCAGCATGTTCTTCTCTGATTTTCTCGATTTCCATTCCGGTTAATCTCTGCAGTCTTAATTCCAATACTGCTTTAGCCTGAATATCACTCATGCCAAAATTAGACTTCAATCCTTCATGTGCTAATACAGGTGTTGAACTTTCTCTGATCAATTTGATAACTGCATCTAGATTATCCAATGCAATGATGTAACCCAATAAAATATGAGCTCTCTCTTCTGCTTTTCTTAGCTCAAATTGAGTTCTTCTTACCACCACTTCATGTCTGAATTCAATAAACTCAGAAATCAGATCTTTGATATTTAATTGACGTGGTCTTCCTTTTACCAAAGCCACATTATTAATGCCATAGGAAGTTTGTAATTCAGAATATTTATACAATTGGTTGATAACAACCTGCGCTACCGCATCTTTTTTCAGTTCAACAACAATTCTGGTTCCTTCTTTATTATTACTTTCATTATTTACATCACTGATGCCTTCAATGACTTTTTCATTGATAAGATCACCAATTTTTTGAGTAAGCGTATCTCTGTTAACTTGATAAGGGATTTCTGTGATCACAATTTTTTCTCTGCCACGAGCATCTGATTCCACTGTAGTTTTACCTCTCAAAACCACTCTTCCTCTTCCGGTAAATAAGGCTTGTTTTACACCTTCATAGCCATAAATAATTCCACCTGTTGGGAAATCCGGAGCTTTAACATGCTTCACCAACTCATCAAGGGTGATGTCATTGTTTTCGATATAAGCGATACAGCCATCAATAACTTCATTTAGGTTATGAGGCATCATATTGGTAGCCATCCCTACGGCGATACCGCTACTTCCATTCAATAATAATTGTGGAATTCGTGTAGGCAATACCGTTGGTTCTTTTAAAGAATCATCAAAGTTGAATTGATAATCTACGGTTTCCTTGTCGATGTCTTCCATCATGGCCTCCGCAAATTTTTCCATCCTTACCTCGGTGTAACGCATGGCAGCAGGAGGATCTCCATCCTGACTACCAAAATTACCCTGACCGTCGATCATTTTATAACGCATCGACCAATCCTGAGCCATACGAACCATCGTATCATAAATTGAGGCATCACCATGTGGGTGATATTTACCCATTACCTCACCAACAATACGCGCAGATTTTTTATAAGGTTTGTTACTGTTATTACTCAGTTCGTTCATCCCAAACAGTACTCTTCGGTGTACAGGTTTTAAACCATCTCTCACATCAGGAAGCGCCCTTCCAACGATAACACTCATCGAGTAATCGATGTAAGATGTTTTCATTTGTTCTTCGATGTTAACCGGTATTATTTTCCCTCTGTTGTTAAGGTTTTCGCCTTCAAATTGATCTTGATTTTCCATAATTTTTTATAGTCAGCAAATGTAGCATTTTAAAGCCGTTTTATTGTTGATTTACGATACTATTTACCATTGTTTTTCAACATATTTTTTACACAAATGAGTTAGTTTGTGGACAAGTTTTCAAAAGAAAAATACGCTTATATTTTGGTGGATTAACTTTGGGGGTTTTAGATTAAGATTCTATCTTGCTGCCTCTTTGATTTGATATCTTAATCTTGATACGTTAAACCGCTTTTATGAGTGTAAAAAATATTTTATTATTTGGCGCAGGTAAATCTGCAACTGTGTTGATTGAATATTTGATTAATGAGTCTGTCTATAATAATTGGTTCATAACCGTAGCCGATGCCAATCTTGAGTTGATAACCATGAAAACTCAGAGAAGGGTCAACTCTAATGCAGTTGAATTGGATATTAATGATTCTGCTAACAGGCAAGCTTTAGTAAAATCTAGTGATATTGTTATTTCTATGATGCCTCCTTCTCTTCATATTTTAATTGCAGAAGATTGCATTGAATTTGGAAAATCATTACTTACGGCTTCTTATGCTGACGAAAAAATCTTGGCACTGGAATCTAAAGTAAAAGAAAAGGGCTTGTTATTTTTATGTGAAATGGGACTTGATCCTGGCATAGACCACATGAGTGCAATGGAATTAATTGATGAAATCAAACACGATGGCGGGAATATCATTTCATTTAAAAGTCATTGTGGGGGATTAGTTGCGCCTGAATGTGATGATAATCCATGGCATTATAAAATCAGCTGGAATCCAAGGAATGTTGTACTCGCCGGAAAAGCTGGTGCCATCTATAAAGAAGAAGGGATAATTATTGAAGAGCCTTATGAAAGTCTTTTTAAAGGAAACAATACCGTCTCCCTGGAAAATGAGAATAATATTACATTCAGTTATTATCCTAACAGAAACAGTTTGAATTATATTGATTTGTATGATTTGCCGAAAGTTCAAACCTTTGTTAGAACTACCCTTCGTTATCCTGAATTCATGACAGGATGGAATAATATCGTAGAATTGAAATTGACAGATGAGAATCCATGTTTTGATTCTGATGGTAAATCACTAAATGATTTCTTTAAGTTTCATTTTGACAAGGTAGGATTCAATCAATGGTTGGATAAGAAATTATCTGAAAGGTTTTCAGAAACCAATCAATTGATTGAAAAATTGGAGCAATTGATGAAAAATGAAAATTATGCAGATAATGAGTCGGCCTCTTTGTTGGCTTCTAAAATGGAAGGTGTAAACTTGATTTTAAAACAATTATTCTTCCTTGGAATCGATGACACAGAAACAATGATTGATAAAGGATTTTGCAGTCCGGCTGATGTTTTGCAATTCGCTTTAGAGAAAAAACTAGTACTAAAAGAAACTGATAAGGATATGATTGTCATGCTTCATGAAATTGAATACATGAATGCAGGTAAAAAACATTCTATTAATAGTTCTTTGATGGTTAAAGGGAAAGACCATTTACATACCGCGATGGCTCAAACTGTAGGCTTGCCACTAGGAATAGCTGCGAAGTTTATATTAGATGGAACCATAAAAGAAACCGGTGTACAGATTCCTACAAAAAAGGAAATCTATGCACCGGTTTTAAAAGAGTTGAAAAATTTTGGTGTGGCGTTTAAAGAGAAACGAAAGTAACAGCCCCCTTAATCCCCCCAAGGGGGAAATTGTTTGTTGATATCGCCCAATCATCACTAGATTAATTGGCAAAAGAGGTTGTCAAAGATGCCGTAAATCCATAAGAAGCAGGCACAAAACGACAAACACCTCCTACACAGAATAAACCTGCTCTTTGTTTGCCGAATCCTAAGCTGAATCGTGTTGATTTTTTGGTAACACTCGCTCCAAGGTTGTAATAGTGAATTTTTGTTGAGCCATAATTATACAAATCACTCACGAAAAATGCATATGGTGAAGAAAATGAAAATTCTGTCAAAGCCGATGCCCAACTACCTTTGTCGTCTTTTGTAGTTAGATTTTCAAGTTTAACACGAACTGATTTCTTCGCTGCAAATTTATACAAAAACCCTGCGGCAATCATATCTGCATTTACTTCCCCTTCAGAAACAGCTTGAATTACGGAAGCATTATAGAAGATATGCTGATATGCAAATGTAGTTTCCAGTTTCTTATTCCATTTTTTCTTGATTTCTATGTTAGCGTCTCTGTAATATTTTTTATCGCTGATAGAAAAAATATCTGTACTGTCATCCAAACCATTGTAATAAGAAAAATTAGCAGCAATTTTGGTCCCGTATTTTCCACCTAATTTAGTTCCTGATTTAATATTGTAATAGACATCAGCTTGAAATCCTGCTTCACCTTTTACTTGTGTAGCATATACATAAATATTGCTGGTCAAATAATCATGTTGCTTTGTAAGTGCCGGTAAGAAATTCAAAGGTGAAATAGACGTAAATTCAGTTTCCCTTTCGGCTGCATAATTCATATTGGTAAGTGTTCTGAAAGTTGCAGTAGCTCCAAAATTATTTTTTGTATAGCTAGTATTCACCTGTAATGCTTTGCCTTTATCAAAACTTTGATTGTTTAGTAAATTTGGATCTTTTCCTTTTTCTGCATATTCACTGCTTAAAGTGAAATTGTTTGAAGAAATGTCCAGTCTGGCAGCTACTGCCGCAACTGACGCAGGGAAATCAACAATTGGTCCGGTATACTCTTCATACCTGCTCATATAACTACCGCCAAGGGTTACATGCGTTGTCTTGTCTTTTTCTTTTATTCCCAATAAATTGTTGACGTCTATTTCCGCATCCATACCTCTGGAAACAGAATTGGCATAATCCATAATCTTTCTGGTTCTACCATAAACGATTTTCATTTTTAAGAAAGATGTTGGATCAACATGCACATTGATACCTTCCATGGCATTATTGATTCCAATTTGCCTATTCTCATATGCCCTAAAAATCAAACCACTACCAAACTGCTCATAAAAATCTCCAATCTGAACTGAAAATTTGTCTTCAGTGTATTTGAAATATTTATTGACAATTTTATTTTGGTTGCTTACAGGAACTGGAAAATATCCAAGTATAGGCGGCATGTAACTTTCCAATTGTATACCTGTAGAAAATTTACCATAATTATAGTCCAGTTTTAAGAATGTGTTAGAGCCATATCTGTCGGGTGGAATGTAAGCGCCAATTTCTTCATCTCGCATATAATATTGAGAATAATTCTCAATGCTACCGTTAAAATGTCCTTTAATGTATTGATTGATATTTTGGGCTGATAAATTGTTATGAAAGCAGATAATAACAATGAATAAAGTAATTGTTTTTTTGAAAGAGGATGTAAACATAAAAATGATAAATGTTAGTTAAGGGTTTTAATGATTTCGAATAAATTGTCTTCCTCTCCTGCTATATAGCCGGTGTGTCTGTATACAATTTTATTGTCTTTTAGAATCAAAACATGAGGAACATCGGTAATATTCAATTCTCTTTTAAGGTCGCTATTGATATCCATCAGAACATCAAATTTCCAACCTTTACCTTTTATAAATGGTTTTACCCGCTGTGAAGTTCTTGAGTCATCTATGGAAACTCCTATAAATTTGAAAGGTCTGATTGCTTGCTTTTCTTCTAGCACATCATTAATAGTTTCCAGCTCCGTTACACAAGGAATGCACCAAGTGGCCCAAAACGACAAAACAACCATTGTGTCTTTACTGGACGCAGCTAAATCAGCAAAATCTATAAGCTTTCCACTTACTGATTTGAGTTTGATGGAAGGGAAATCCGACTGTGCTTTTCCGAGATTTGCAGTAAGTAACAAATAGAACAATAAGCCAATACGTGCAGTTTTTTTCATGATTTTTTTTACGAAGTAATCATTTTTTTAAATACAATCAGTTTTTTCTAAAAATATTTCCTATTTTCATTCCTCAAAAAAAATTATTTATGAAAAAAATTTTATTCCTAAGCATTGCCTGCATAGGATTCGCTGGGCTCTTTTCTTCATGTAAAAAATCTGGCACCACCGACACTAATGGTTCAGGAGACAGTTTGCGTGTATCATTATCTACTTCTACCATTGAATTGAATAATTTCGATTACGTTAAAATAACCGTAACGGATAAGAGTGGTAATGACATTACCTCAACCTGTAATCTTTTGCTGAACAACAATACTGCTATCAGTAGCAAATATGTTCCTACAATGATGGGATCTTTCACAATTAAAGCATCAAAAGGATCTTCGCCTTCTGAAATAAAAACATTGAATGTTGTATCAAAATCAGCTTCTCCATTCTCACAAAAAATTCTTGTTGAAGACTGCACAGGTGCTTGGTGTGGCTATTGCCCTAGAGTTGCTTATGCATTAGATCAATATAAACCAACTCACCCTAACTGTATTTCTTTAGCAGTACATGGCGGTAGTAGCGGTACTGATCCATACAAGTTCCAATATTATCCAACTTTCAATTCTAATTTTAATGTTGCAGGTTATCCAACTGCTATCATTAATCGTAAAACAGAATGGAGCGAAGATCCAGCTGAATTGGATGCTGCACTTGCAAAATGGGCTCCTTTGGGATTAGCGATCAACAGTACTGTAAGCGGAACCAACATAACAGGTTCTGTAAAAGTTAAGTTCAATGTTACTACTGAAAAAAGTATGAAGCTTGTAATTGCACTTGTTGAAAATGAATTGGTATACCCACAAGTAAATTATTATTCTCCTCAGTATGGCGCAACTCCTTATTTATATGGAGGAGTTAGCCCAATTACAAATTTTGTTCACAATGGGGTTTTAAGAAAAACAGCAACCGATTTATTCGGTGATGCTATACCTGTAACATCACAAACTAAAAATAACACATACGAATTACCATTCACAATTCCTGTTTCTGGTACTGTATATGGTGGCTCTTCTTATACTGCGGTTCCTACAAAATGTGGTATTGTAGCTTTTGTTGTTGATGGATCTACTGGTACTACTACAAACGCCGGTACTTATAATGTTCAATATGCAGCTGTTGGTTCATCTATAGGTTTTGATTAATATTTTTATTATAAATTAAAAAGCCGATACAATTTGTATCGGCTTTTTTTTTGAATTTCCATTTTAACCCGGATTTTGCAGTTGGAATCGTGATGAAAGGAAAAAAGGCAATAAAGACGGGTGTTTGAGCCGATATTTTGGACGAAAGCATAATGAATTATGTTGAGATCAAAATATCAAGCAAACGCTTGTCTTTGCAGCATTTTTTTCTTGTAATAGATTTCAACTGCAAAATCTGGGTTTAAGGATGCTCTTTATTAAGTATTTAAAGAAGTTCATTCAGCAATATTTCAATGCCTTCAGTTGCAGATTTTTCTATTAATTTCAAATTTTCAATCTTGCCTGTAGGTGGTATTTTCTTATCAATTATATATTTGACTGCTGTTTCGGGAACATAGTGCAACAATCCTGCTGCAGGATAAACTTGTAAAGAAGTACCTATCAATATAAAAATATCTGCTGATTCCATGACTAATGCAGCTTCTTCAATCATGGGTACAGGCTCTTCAAACCAAACGATATGTGGACGATATTGTGCGCCATCAATTGCTTTATCACCGAGCTTAATATCGCCTCTGATTTCAGTGATTAAATTTTCATTTGTGTCGCTTCTCATTTTGAAAATCTCTCCGTGTAAATGAATGATATTTTTTGAACCGGCTCTTTCATGTAAGTCATCTATGTTTTGAGTGACAATAGTTACATGATATTTTTCCTCTAATTTGGCTAATCCAAAATGTGCAAGATTGGGTAGCGCTTCGGCTACATCTTTTCTTCTCATGTTGTAAAAATCAAGTACCAACTGAGGATTTCTCTTGTATGCTCTAGGTGTTGCCACATCTTCAATATTGTGTCCCATCCACAAGCCATCACTGTCTCTAAATGTTTTTAATCCACTTTCTGCAGATATTCCGGCACCGGTGAGGACGACTATGTGTTTCATTTGGAAATGTAAAATGCAAATTTAAAATGCAAAAACTAAAACGTTTTGTTCAAAATGTTTAAAAGGTTTAATAAGTTCAAAATGTTGTTCAAACACCTAACACCAAACAACAAACGCCAAACAATAAACAACAAACAACAAAAAATAAACGTTTCTTACTTCTTCTCCCCCGCCAATTCCATCACCACATCCCATTCTTCAGGTTTAACGGTTTGAACCGATAATCTTCCTAATCTTACCAAATCCATATTGGCTAATCTTTTTTCTACTTTTACCATGGCCAATGTTACCGGTTTTTTAAGCTTTTTAACAGGCTTCAAATCAACAACTACCCAAGCTTCTTCATCAGTTGTTGGGTCCTGATAAAATTCTTTTACGACTTTGGCTACACCCACAATTTCAACACCTTCATTGCTGTGATAAAACAAAACTTCATCGCCTTTTTTCATGGCTTTCAAATTGTTTCTCGCGCCATAATTACGAACACCATCCCAAAAGGTTTTTTTATCTGCAACAAACTGATCCCAGCTGTATTTGAAAGGCTCCGATTTGACTAACCAGTATGACATTGAATTAAAAATTTAAAATGTAAAATTAAAAAGTTAAAACATTTGAAAGGTTGAAAATGTTTAAAAGGTTCAAAAAGTTCCAAAGGTTCAAAACTTATAAAAAGTCCCAAAAGTTCGAATCGTTTAATTTTTAAAAATTAAATGCTATTCAGAAAAATAACCTTTTCAACTTATTGAACATTTTGAACCTCTTGAACAGCATAGCCTCACCACCCACTCGCCAACACATCCGCCACATGCATGGTTTTTAAAGAAATATTTTTCTGTTTGATAAACCCATCTAGCTGCATGATGCAACTTAAATCCGAAGAAATGATGGTGTCCGCTCCAGTTGCCAATGCATTATTTATTTTTTGATCAGCCATGGCGGCAGAAATTGATTCAAATTTTACTGAAAATGTACCACCAAATCCACAACAAGTTTCATTGTCATACATTTCAATCAATTCAAGTCCTTTTACATTTGATAATAATTGTCGTGGACCAGCTTTTATTTTACATTCTCTTAAAGCCGCGCAACTATCATGATAAGTGGCTTTTGTATTTAACTCAGCACCTAAATTTTCGATTTTTAATACATCAGTCAGAAATTCTGTAAATTCAAAAACACGTTTGGTTAGTTCTTTCACGCTATGATGTCTAGCACCATTTTCAAAAAGATCTGGATAATAATTTCTAACAAATCCTGTACAACTGGCACTCGGTGCAACGATATAGTCATTGCCTGAAAAATCTTGACAAAATTTTTCCGCCACATCTCTCGCCTCATCCCTGAAACCAGCATTGAATGCCGGTTGTCCACAACAAGTTTGATTGCTATTGTAAACTACTTCACATCCAACTTTCTCTAGAACTTTCACCATATTGAATGCAGATTCAGGATATAGCTGATCTACAAAACATGGTATAAACAATTGTATTTTCATGATGGTGGAAACGTGTTCTTTATTGAATATTGGCATCAACCAATGCCATCATTTTTAATGCTGTAATAGCAGCTTCTTCACCTTTATGGCCATGCTTGCCACCAATTCTTTCTTCTGCCTGAAGTTGAGTATCTACTGTAAGAACGCCAAAAATAGTTGGGACTGGTAATAATAAATTTAATTGCAATACACCATTAGTTACTGCCTGACAAACATATTCAAAATGTGGTGTATCGCCTCTTAAAACACAGCCTAAGGCAATGTACGCATCAGGTTTTTTCTTGGCATTTTCGTAATGATTTTTTATAGCAAAACTGATTTCAAAAGCTCCCGGAATAGTAATTACTTCGTAATTAACTTGATTGTCATCCAATACTTTACGACTACCCGATTCAAGCGCGGTTAGAATTTGATCATTCCACTCTGTACGGATAATAATAACAAAGGCATCCTTTTTAACCGGGATGCCTGTTGGTGAAATATTTTCAGGTCTATTGACTGACATTATTTATTATTAATTAAATTCTCCCAAACGGGCTAATTTCTTATCGATATCACCATTGCTAGATGAAATGTAATTAGGGAAATTGTCTTTAATTTTTTTGTAAGAATCAACTGCCTCAGATTTCTTTCCATTAGATTCAGCATAACCAGCATATAACATTAATGCATCAGGAGTGATTGACTCATCTTTTACATTTACTTCAGCAGCTTTTTTGTAATTATTTAAAGCCTCTTCAGTTTGATTTTTTTCTGCGTAAGCATGACCTAACATTACAAAAGCTTTGCTTTGTAATTGGTCTGCACCATTGCCGTCAAATTCTTTTAGATACTTAATGGCTTTATCAAATTCGCCAATTTGTAAATAACAAGCTCCGGTAATGTAACGTGCACGATTGGCAGTTTTGGTTCCATCGTAGTTACTGATTACTTTCAACATACCGGTAATGTTAGAACCGTCTAAAGTCCCACCATTTAATACAATATTTACAGAATCCTTGCTAAATCCGGTAGATGTCATTTTACCAAAAATGCCTTCAGCAAGAAAAATGGTCTCTCCGGCTTTTAATTCTTTGGGTTCTTTGATTAATTTTTGATAACCAATCCATCCGACAAGTACCAATATCACAGCTGAACCGACATAAGTAATCATTTTACCGGATCTTTCCCAAATACTCTTAACTTTTACGATTGCTTCGATATTTTCTGTGTTTATTTCTGCCATTTTTTTTAATTTTTCTTCAATGATAATTTGTTAAAACGATTAATCCATTATAAATGGATAATTTTCTTGTACATAAACATCCTTCAGCAATTCGCTCTCATCTGGCCAAGGGCTTTCCTCTGCAAAAGTCACAGAATCTTCTACTTCAAATCTTACTCTTTCGTTGATAACTTCAATCTCTTCGTCTGTTACTTTATAATCTTGTTGCAAAACTCTTAGCACATGCTCGATTGGATCTTTTTCTTTGTATTCTTCTAACTCTTCTTTGGTTCTGTATTTTTGAGGATCACTCATACTATGACCTTTGTAACGATAGGTTTTAATTTCCAATAAAGTTGGACCTCCTTTTTCTCTGGCTCTATTCACGGCACGTAATACGCCATTGTGAACCGCTTCAGGACTCATGCCATCTACAATGTCAGAGGGCATTTCGTAAGCATCAGCAGTTTTAGAAATATCCAAAGTTTTTGATGTTCTGGCTACAGAGGTTCCCATTGCGTAATGATTATTCTCGCAAATGAATACAATTGGCAAATCCCAAAGCATAGCCATATTGAAAGTTTCATGAAGCATACCTTGACGGGCAGCACCATCTCCAAAAAAGCAAAGGACTACATTGTTGGTTCCACGATATCTTTCAGCAAAAGCTAGTCCTGCACCGGTACCAATCTGAGCACCTACGATACCATGACCTCCAAAAAAGTTTTCTTTCAATCCGAAAAAGTGCATGCTTCCACCTTTACCTTTGCTGCAACCAGTAGCTTTACCATACAATTCTGCCATACAAGCTCTTGAGGTAATGCCCTTGGCTATAGCCAAACCGTGATCACGATAAGCAGTGATAAATTTATCATCTGGGTTGGTAGCAGTCATGCATCCGGCAGCCAATGCTTCTTGTCCGATATATAAATGACAAAAGCCTCTGATTTTTTGCATACCATACAATTGTCCTGTTTTTTCTTCAAAACGACGTAACAAAAGCATCAGCTCGTACCAATAAAGATAAGTTTCTTTAGAAAACTTGGGTGTCAATGTTTTAAATTTTTAGTTCGCAAATATAGGAAGATAATGCCAAAAAAACGGAATATTTAGAAAATTTGGTGACGGGGTAATTTCGCAATTTGGTAATGGAGTGATTTAGTGATGGGGTGATTAGGGAATTTGGGAATCTGGTAATGCGTTGATAGGGTAATTTTCATGATATGATTGTTGATAATAAGAGATTTCCAAGTTACCAAATTGACTTATTTTCAAACCATCAAATTAATTTCTAATGCGCAAAATCATGCTCATAATTCCCCTTAATCCTTTCCATTGAAGGATTGAAATAACCGAATTTTAGATTTGGAAATTCTTCTCTGATCAATTCCATCATTTGTTTTACACCCATACATTCGCCTGTATCTGCAACATCAATTTTTTCTAAATACCAATCCGGATCGATATTGAAATTACGCCATTGAATCATGCACAAATCGGTTTCTTTGATGAGTTTTCGCAAGGCTTCATATTCTTCAACACTATCTGTCATTCCTGGGAAAACAAAATAGTTAATACTTGTCCAAGCGCCATAACTTCTGGCAACTTTCAAGCTTTCAATCAGATCTTCGAATTTATAATTATTAGGAAGGTAATAAGAAGTATATATTTTTTTACGTGCAGAGTTCATGCTCACTCTCATGCTATTCAAACCCGCTTCGCATAAGGCTTTCACAGCATCAGGTTTACTACCATTTGTATTGATATTGATGCTGCCTTTAGATGTATGCTTTCTGATTTCTAAAATAGAAGCTTTTATCGTTTCCCACATTAATAATGGTTCACCTTCGCAGCCTTGTCCGTAACTAATGATGGGAAATGGCGCAGACTCTAAATGCGGAACTGTAAATTCCACAATCTCTTCGGCAGTAGGCTTAAACGTTAGTCGATCTTGCGTACTTACGATTTCTTCCTCCTGTGGCTGAAACGAAATGCAACCAATACAATTCGCATTACAAGCCGGAGATACCGGAACTGGGCACTCCCATCTTCCTAAGGCGAAATTTCTTGCAGCCGGACAAGTGTAAGTCATGCAGCAATTTTCCATTAGATGTTTAACCAAACGGTTATGGGGATACGCAGTTAATAAATTATCATGACCAGCTTCAATTTTCTCATCATCATATCCTGCACATTCCTGGCGAATGTCTTTTTCAATTCTTACAGCAGGAACATATAATTTATCATCATGCCAACCTGCAGCGGTGTAACAAAACAAAGGCAAAGTTGGCGCATCGGGCATGGTTTCATAAGCAGACATGTATAAACCTGTATGTGCAGGCGGAATGAAAGCCGCTACTGCCCATCCTTTGTCGCATAAACGCATATCTCCGGTTTCTACATCGATACCAATACCTCTTCTACCTGGTAATTCGTATAATTGTCCACCTTCAGGCAATTCAATCCAATCTTCTACATCAATGGGATAAGCATCCCAACCGCTTCTTCCAACAACGTACAAGCTGGTGTCTTCGTAAATATTTCCACTGCCATCGGAGTACATTAGAAAAGGTGATTCATTTAAAATGCCCATGATTATTGTTATTGGTGATGTTTATTTATTAGAACCGATGTTGTTTTTTACGAATTCATTGAATGCGGTTTCATTCAATTCTTTATTGTCAGACTGATTCAGGGTGAATTGCATCAGTTTATTGTTGCAGAAATCTATGGTAAGGATGCCGTCTTTCAAAATCAAATTATCCAACTCATTCCAGCTAAAATGTTTTTTGGGAAATGAAGGAAATTCTATTTTATCATCAAAAAACTTCAACTCTAATTTTCTAAAAGCGATAAAACCTAAAAACGCAAAGGTCAAATCAAGAAAACCAAAGCCAAACATTCCAAGAAACATCCAACAAATCGAAGCGATAACAATGGCTATCAACAATAAATTCGAGTTGGTTTTTCTCATTTTTTTATTAAAAAAATAATTTCCAATTTGTCCAACTAAAATAGAACCTCCAAACAAAGTAAGAAAGTCACTGCTTGGGCTATTGACATGAGACTTCATATAAATAAATCCTGCAGCATTCAAAATGGCTATCAGCACTGTAACTAAACGATAAGTACGATTTTTTTCATCCGGCAATATGATGTTGAATTTATGCATTTACGGGATTACTTGCCGTTAGTAAATTACATAGTTTATACAACACACGCGCACCAACATTTTCATCCCACTCATCGTGGCTCACGCCTACTTCATTCAAATCAAATCCTACAATTTTTCTTCCTGATAGATGTACTTTATGAAGCAGGTAAAAAACCTGTTCAGTTTCTAATCCTCCTTGTACAGGTGTTCCTGTATGAGGACATAATTTCGGATCCAATCCATCGATATCAAAACTGATGAAAACGTTTTGAGGTAGAGCATTCACAATTTCATCCACAATGGTTTTCCAGGTTTCACCTTCAAATTGGCG
>CANHLV010000004.1 GCA_947461495.1 Chitinophagaceae bacterium | reverse complement strand
TGCCAGCACTAATGTTCAAGGAAATTATTTCTGGACTCCGAATTATAATATCAACAATCAAAATATTCAAAATCCAATTGTTCAACCAACTAGAGATACAACTTATTATATCAACTACAGTGACAATGCTGGTTGTGCCAACAGAGATTCTGTTCGTGTACGCGTGGTAGATACTGTTACCCTTAAAACAGCTAATGATACTACCATTTGTAGAACTGATGGCGTAGTGCTCAAAACATTTGGCAATGCGCTTAAATTTGTTTGGTCACCCGCAGGCACTTTGAATAATCCATTAGCGGCCAATCCGATTGCAACACCAACAACTCTTTTCACAACTTATTACGTTCAAGGAAATATTGGTAGCTGTTTTGATACAGATTCCATTAAAATAAAAACCATTCCTTATCCTGCTGCCAATGCCGGAAGAGACACGGCTATTTGCTGGAAAACTAGTGCTTATTTGCATTCCAGCGGGGGAAGTTATTATACATGGGCTCCATCAGACTTTTTAAACAATATCAATATTTCCAATCCCACGGCCTCAAATGTTACCGGAAACTACATTGACTATATAGTTAGCGTAAGAGACACTTTAGGATGTCCTAAAACCGTAAACGACACCATTCGTGTAAATATCGAAAGAGTTATTGCCAATGCTGGTCCTTCCGATACTTCAGTTGTCGAAAATCAACCTTTGCAATTGAATGCAACCGGTGGTACCAATTATTTATGGGCACCTATTACGCAATGGTTAAGTAGTAACAATATCCCCAATCCTGTTTCATTGCCTTATGATGATATTATGTACACAGTGATTGTTACAAATAATATCGGTTGCAGAGATGAAGATTCTATTAAAGTTCATTTTTATAAAATGCTTCCTGATATTTATGTACCAACAGCATTTAGTCCCAATAATGATGGCACGAATGATAAACTTACACCAATTGCATTAGGAATGAAGTCAGTGGAAATTTTTATCATTTACAACAGATGGGGGCAACAACTTTTTAAAACCACTACAATCGGAGAAGGCTGGAATGGCATGTTTAAAGGCATGACTCAAAATATAGGAACATATGTTTGGTATGCGGAAGGCATGACTTATGAAAATAAAAAAATACAAAAAAAGGGGACCGTTGTTTTAATCAAATAATTACTGAAAAAGCTTAATCGTTTTTTTAAATTACGCTAAATCCAATATTAATTTTCCTTGAATTATAAATTTCATAACAACATAAAATGTCTAAAATAGTTTTTATTACCGGTGCCACTTCAGGAATTGGAAAAGCCTGTGCAGAAAAATTTGCTGCAGCTGGATATGATTTGATCATAACAGGCAGAAGAAATGAAAGACTTCTAACTTTAAAACAAAATTTAGAAGAAAAATTCAATACTAAAGTTCTGACATTGAATTTTAATGTGCAAGACAAAGAAACCGTTTTTGCTACATTAAATAATCTTGATGACCAGTGGAAAAAAATAGATGTATTGATTAATAATGCCGGTCTTTCTTTAGGGAGAGATAGTTTTTTAGATGCTGACATCGAAGACTGGGATAATATGATGCAAACAAATGTGAATGGGTTACTTTATGTCACAAAAGCTTTGCTGCCATTTTTGATAGAAAGCAAAGCTCATATTTTCAATATGGGTTCAATAGCAGGAAAAGAGGTTTATGAAAACGGAAATGTGTATTGTGCGAGCAAATTCGCTGTAGATGCAATTTCACGTTCTATGAGAGTTGACCTTCTAAAATTTGGAATCAAGGTTACAGCTATACATCCCGGTGCTGTTGAAACAGAATTTTCCGTAGTAAGATATAAAGGGGATAAAGAAAAAGCAGATCAAGTATACAAAGGTTTGAAACCACTTACAGGTGAAGACATCGCATCAATTATTTACTTTACTGCTAGCCTACCCCAACATATATGCATAAACGAACTTTCAGTCACGCCCGTTCAACAAGCCAGTACTTATTATTTTCATCGCGAAAGCTGAGGTGAGCGCCTGTTCAAAAGGTTCAAGATGTTTAAAATGTTCAGGAGGTTCAAAAGGTTCAATAAGTTTAAAAGGTTACGTAAATCTATGACATTTTCGAATTGAATGAGACCCATTGAACTTATTGAACTTATTGAACCTTTTGAACAAACAATATTGAACCTTTTGAACAAACAATATTGAACCTTTTGAACAGCATCTATTAAGGTGCCAAAGAAATTCTAATCTGAATACCTGCTCTTGTGTTTGTAGTTGGTGCGCTCGAGGAAATATAAGGTTTCACTCTTCTTTGATCGAAATAAAGCTTAATGTTGATTCTGCTGCTTAAGAAATAGTCTATTGTAGGACTTATTGAAGTTTCTTTACTACCACCAGTGGCAAAGTTGTTATCCTGGTCCAATCTGCTGTTTGCAGTAACATTATCTCTTACCCTGAAATCAACTCTGAAATTAATTTCATTATCAAGTTTTGCTGATTTGCTTTTGCTGAGAAATGCAGGCAACTTAATGCCCGCTAACAATTTCAAACCTTTCTTACGATAACCTGCTCCAATAGTAAATTCAGTACTTCTAACTTCACTAAGTTGATAATCGTTTAAACTTAAGCTCAATTGGCGGGTTTTACTATACTCAAATTTCGCCTGCATCTGATTGACAAACATCATATCCACTCCCACTAATGGAGAAAATTGCTCCTGTATGCTTACATTGGGAACAAGGAAAAAGGGAACAAAATTTTTGGATACTGTATCATAAAATGATGGATAACCGTATTTAGAAACATCCTGATATAATAAAGCAGAAGTAAAACCATTCATACTCAATGTGCCATTATAGCCGTGTGTAAGTGTGAAGCTGGTAAATAATTTGTCGAGTGGTTTAACTTTACTCAAACCATTATAATCAAGTTTCCAGTTTGGCATGGGCATAATGGATTTGAAAGGATTAGACCTGATATTAGCATTATCTTGATCTAACAGTCCTATCGATTTGGGATCTTGTCCGGAATAGGCAGCAATAAAAGAAGGTATTAAAACATCAACCGCATATTTACCATAGCCATAATAATAACCATCTGCGCCAACCTGATTATTGGTATAAGGATTCAATTTACCTAAACGTTCTGAAAGAATTATCCTATTACTCTCAAAAGTTTTAAATGTAGAAGAGACCAAGTTTGGATTGAATTTACCAAACAATGTATTGAATGCGATATAAGTGACTTCAAAGCTACCACCTGCATAGGGATTAAGGTGTTTGAATGTTGGATTTTGTCCATTAAATGTGGTATCAATATATCTGAAAGTTTCACTGTAATTTTTAGTAAATGATTTGCTTAAATTAATTGAAATATTCAAATCTCGAACCGGTTCCAATTGTGCAGTCAGGGTGATTTTTTGATCTAGATTCTGCTGAAGCATTGAATTGAAATTACTGTCTTTGGCAATTAATCCATTAGAAGCCTTTTGATTGAGCCAATTTATATCTGGCTGTCTTCCTAAAATAAAATCAAATCCCGGAGACATGCTTTTGAAATTTTGACCAAAAAACACAGTACTATCCATATAACCTGGTAATCTTGTACTTGCATTCTCAGAAGCTGTTAAGTTGATTTGTTTCAAACTCGTTGCCAATTTCCCAAAAACTTTAAGTCCATTGCTTACATAAGGCACAGCAGACCTGTCAACTATTTTTTTCTTTTTGAGTACTTTTTTACCTGATTTAGTGAGTACTGAATCTTTTACGATGGTGATCCTGTTTCTCCATCTTTGCTGATCCGCTTTATTTGAAGGCTGATCAAGTTGACGAATCCATTTTGACTTTTGGTATATTTTGGTAAAGTCAAATTGAACTGTTGCTTCTTTCTGTTGACCATTTTCTAGAAAGTTACCAAGATTTACTGCGAGTCTCGATGCGCCTATCCATTTATATGATGCCTGGTATCTGACATTCATGGTTGTCCAATCCAATAAAGGGAATTTACTTGTTGGTAACGTGTAGGCAAAATTTGCCGTTTGTGTGAAAATTGTATTACGACCGCCCTTCATTAAATTTTTCCAAATAGTATCTCTTTTTTCTTTCGTATCAATTCTTCCTGCAGGTTCATCAATTCGTGAATTATTGGTTGCTGCATAATCAAAATTGATGGATTTGGTAAAATTCCATCTCATGATATAATCACGCTGCATCGTAAAATATTTATCATAAGTCTCAGGCACTGAGTAACTGGATTCACCAACACTCCTTGGTTTTATTGCTCCAAACTGTCTGCTGATATCTGCTCTAAAACTCAATTGAGATGGCAAATAACTGAAATTGAAATCTTTAATAAGATCAAACCATTTTGTTTTTGACTTAGCAAATATTTTCTTGAATGGTTCAATATATTTCGGCTGTGGTGAATAATTATAACCAATTGCACCTCTGTGTTTTGTTACTTCATTACTTTCAACAAGTGGGCTATGACTTTCTGTTTTTATGTATGAGTAACTGACATCTACATTTTCAATATCATATATTTTTGGAGATTTACCATTTGTTTTGTTTTTCTTCACATTAGTGAAATTTAATGTTTTTACTGAATTGAAATCAATGGCATTGTTTCTGATCGAATCTCTTTGAGCACTTGGAGATGTATTTAATTTGTCTTTCAGTTTGATATCTAAATCATAAGGGTCGTACTGTGGAGTACTGGTTGATTGAGTGATACTTGCATAAAGTGGAATTGAGATGCCAGAATTTTTAGGTAATAATTTTCCCAATTCAAGATTAGTTGACAAGTCGAATTGAAAGAAATCATCTCTGTATCTTTCTGTAACTCTTTGTTCGAGTGTGCCAAAACCTCTACCATGTACATTTGTAGAAAGAGAAACCGTTCCTAAATCTGCAAGGTTAACATCAACTCTTCCCAATGCGGCATAACCTCCCTGTTCATTAATTGATGACAATCTAAGTTCATTAACCCAAACTTGTCCGCAGGCGGCTAATGATGATGTATTTTCTACACCAAGTAAAATACCTCTGATTTCACCAAGGTTCGGATTACCGATTACACTATATGTTTGCCCGTTTTCTTGAAGTTGTCTGAAAATAGTTCCCAGCGGTGTGCTTGAAACGTTCCTTGCTTGTTTTATTTTAGTAAGTTTATCCAGATCAACGTCCATAGCATTTGATGGATACCATAGTGAATCATTGTATGCATCCGTATCTGGATTCGTACCTGCTGTCAATGGTGTAAGCATCAATGGAACTCTGATTTCATAATAATTACTCACAAAATCAGTTCCCATTCTGATTACAGCAGTCAGGTCTTTGTCTTGAATTGTATTTGCAGGATTCTGCGATTGTTCAGCATGAATATACATTTGCATTTTTCTGAACTGCCTAATATCTCTGTTGGCAAAGGTTTGAAAAACACCTTTAGCATCTCCTTTTCTGAGATTACAGAAATTAAGACTCATAGCTTGTTCATTCTGTAGTAAGGTAACGCCGTTATTACTTAATGTTTGAACCCTTTGAATATCTCTAGGTGTGCGGTAAGGCAATGGTGTTCTTTTGTCGTTTTCTTCAATATTTACAGCTTCAACATTAAAAGGCGTATAACTGGTTGGTGCATACAACCCTGTAGAATCAATTTTGTACTGGAATTTCCGCCAAATATTTCTTGTCAACTGCAACAAACCAAAACGAAGTACAACACTATCTTCAAAGCCGGTCATGAACATCCTCATGAATCTGATTGATTTAAAATCAGGTATATTACCAATTTTTCTATCATACCCACCAATTGGTATACGGAATTGATACCAGGTTTCATTTCTTACAGCTCCATTTACCAGATTAATAGGCACTTCTTTTTTATCAACGATGAAATTATTTCCGATTAACATTTCAGTTGCGTCTTTTGGCTTAAGGTCAACTATGTATTGAAAATATTCTTCAGTTTCATTTAGTGTATTGTCTTTATTTAAATCTTCTGCGTCGGGATATAATGTTGCAGCAGACGAAAATTCTCCTCCATTTGAAATCGGAGAATTACCATCAGGACCGTTATAGCTTTTATATCTTTTTAAAATTCCATCAGCACCAGTGAATCCTGCATCGCGATAATTTTTGTAATTATCACTGGATGGGTCGGCTGCTGCATCTTGATACGCCTTTGAGTTGGTGCCAAAATTAGTAGCTAAAGATGATAGATATGTTGCATGAAAATTTACTTCAGCGGTATCAGACATCCCATCAAATCCTATATCTTGATACAAACGATCTTCAGGAATATTACTAAAAGCATTTGTTACTTGAATAGGATTCCTTGGCACTCTACCCCAAATGGTGTTATCAACTGGAGAAGGCGCATTGGGTGTATTCAAGCCATTTTCATAAAATCTTCTGCCATCTTTAAGCACATCTTCAGATATATTTCCCAAATTGAAATATAATTTCCCTCCGGTCGAATTTGCATACTGAGGTAAAATAAAAGGATCTTGTAACCAGAATTCTATAAACTCGATATTACTCGTTTCGAAATCCGGTTGATCGATACTTCTCATTAGTCCACCAAATTTTGATTTTGGATCGATAAATGTTCCACTTGAATTTAACTTAGATGGATCAGCTTCAAAATTATACGGTCCTTTATTTTTGGGATAATACGCCATGTCGAAAGTAACCAACTGACTTTCTCCAAAACCTGTAGTACGTTGAGGAAAAATCTCTTTTTGATATACTTGCCTTACTCTCGGGTCACTTAATTCATTTCTGTCATTGATTGGATTATTGGGAGCGTCAATTTGTTGTAAGGTTTGTTCGATTTGATACCATGATAATTTCGAACGGCTTTTGCCATATTCCAAACTGTTATTAGACAAAGCTTCGGGAAATAACTCAGTTCCAATTCTGTCAGTAGCATGAGCAGGAGTAGAAGACATCACCCAACTGATTAGTGGGAAACGCAAATCAATACCGGATTTACTGCCTTCAAAATCATCAATGTAAACCAAACCATTGCTTCCTTTTCCTATTTGAGGAGAGTGACCAGGCTGTAAATAAGCGGCTTCTGCATATGCATTAATGGATGATGGCGCTTTTGTACTATAAAAAGGTAATTTATCTAATATTTTTGTCAATCTGGGTAAGTCTGTTCTATAGCTGGCATCAATCCCATACATAGTATTTCGTATAGGCTCTTCATTATAATTTACTTTGGTGAAGAAAGGACGTTCCCCCAATCTTACGATAGTACCGCCAAATGAAAGTTGCTCTTTTGCGGTATTTTTTGAAAGATAATCAAAACGAAGGCCCATATAATTTCGTTGC
The DNA here is from genome assembly GCA_947461495.1 of Chitinophagaceae bacterium. Lineage (GTDB taxonomy): Bacteria > Bacteroidota > Bacteroidia > Chitinophagales > Chitinophagaceae > Ferruginibacter. The sequence continues at coordinate 12,554 of CANHLV010000004.1, read as the reverse complement.
TGAAGACCGAAAGTTGCGTTGTTTTCAAAATTAACTTGTACTGGCAACCCTGCATTTAAAATAGCTTGATTGGTCATTTTTATGGTACCCAAATCATAGTTGATATCATAATCCAACCCCTCCTGTAACGTTCTTCCTCCGGCGCTTACTGTAACAGAACCCTTTGGAATATTATAACCAATACTGATTTCAGAAGAACCCGATGTTTTTGCAGTTCCTTTGAGAACAAATCGATTTAGATTGGGATACTGTTGAGCAACTGCTTTAATAGAGTCATATAGTGCGTAGAAAAGGGTATCAGTAACAGTTGGAGGGATGTTGTTGTAAATCTGATTAGCTAAATCTCTTCCAAAAGGTTCAAGAACCGGGAAAATAATTCTGCTGTATTGAGAAACAACCGTAAAGCCTTCGACATAGTCGAAAACACCATCAGGTTGTGGATCTAACTGGCTATTCAAACGGTCTAAGTTAATTAATGAAATTATCGGTGAACCTAGATTTTTATCACCATAAGGCACATATCTTTTTGCGCCTAAGCCAGGTTCCTGATAAAGTACATTTAGCTTAAAGTCTGTTGATGACAATGCGCCATAACCAATTGTGTACACGTTTTTCATCATGAGCTTCCAAATTGGCAAAGAAGGTCGCTGAGATGTTGCTTTTAATAATTTTAAGAATAACACTTTTTGTGAAGCTGTTGTACTGTCTGGTGGAACATCTTGAGAAAACTCACCTACCTGATAAATTCTGCCGTTGTAAGAATATTGGAAGGCCACCCCTAATACTTCATCTGTTTGTAAAGGTTGGCTCAACGACAACATCCCAAGCTGTCTATTGTATGTGTATTGAGTAGAGTCCAACTTCCTTGCAAAAGTTTTTTCAAAATCCTGAACTGGATTAAGCCCAAGGTTCTGCAGATTATTAAACACAAGAGCAGAATTCCTTGCATTGGGCTGGTTTAGTATATTTGACAATAAATCATTACTGGAATTAAACGGAACTGGTAAGCCTGATAGCACATTTACGGTTGGAGGTTGAAGATATGGATTCACTTCGCCAAGGTCAGCCAATCCAACAATGTCTCTAGTTTCTGTAGTTGTACCATTTTTATTGGTTACCCAAACCTCCATACGAAGAATCTGAACAGGTGCCGTAATTGCAGGCAAATTAGATAATACCTTATTGTAATTATCTTTAAAGTACTGGCTTACCAGAAAATGTCTGTTCTCTTCATATTCATCTGCTTTAATTTCAAAAGGCGTTGCAGAAGTACCTCCCTGAAGATTTACACTTTGGCGTTGAGACTTTTGGTTGGCTAAAACGCCGGTAATAAATAATTTCCCAAACTGTAATTGTGTTTTCAAACCAAACAATTGTTGCGCACCGGGAATCAAAGTACCTTTTGAAGGAAAATTCACGTTACCTGCTTCAAATCTCTTTAATATTTCATCATCTTTTCCGGAATAATCTAATTTTAATTGATTATCTAAATCAAAATTGGCTAATGTATTATAGTTTATGGGGAATTTAAGTTTATCACCTATACTTGCATTAACATTCAACTGTGTATTCATTTGAAAATCCAGACCACCGTTTTTTCTTGCTCTTTCAGGTAGCGTAGGGTTATCTATTTTCTGGCCCTGATAGCCGGTAGTGATATCGACATTACCTTGAGGCATGATATCGATTTTACCATTTCCAAATAAACGATTGAATAAATTATCTGTAAGTGATAATTTAGGTTTTAAGAATTTACCACGATTTAGAATGTTGATAGCATTTCCCCTTTTTTGAAAATACTCAATTTCTGCTTGTCTGTTTTTTATAGCCCAATATTCATTAAAAGTATAACTGACAGGAGTTTTGTAATATTTATCGCCTATTTTTTCATATACGATATATCTCTGTAAATCATAATCATAAACTATTGAATCTTTGAGATTTGAAGGTTGAAACGCATTAAAGGAATTATAACTGCTCGAAGAAAAATTATCCCCTCTATTGTCTGAGATTGGGTAAGGCAGATTGGGATTTACTGTTGTATCTATAGAGCAAAAAGGTATTTCAGCAATAGTGTTGTTACTATTAAACAGCAATAAAAAAGCCAGACACACAACTAATTTAAATAGTGTATGGATAAATTTTCTTTTAAAAAACATTCAGTGAGTTAATTAAAGTAGAGTTTTTATCAAATGGCTTTTAACGATTTTTTAATGAGTATTTCTAAATTATTAATATCTGCTTCAGTTCGCATTACCTTTTGTATGGCTTGTTCAGCCTGTATTTTGGCTATGCCCAAAGAAGTAAGTGCGATTAATGCATCTTGTTCTATACTATTGACTACCGCGAACCCAGTGCCCACTGAACCAATACTGTGTTTGCCCACTTTATCTTTCAGTTCTAATACCAAACGCTCCGCGGTTTTCTTGCCTATACCCTTAACGCTTTCAAGTAACTTAATATTACCTTGAATTATTGCTGTTGATATTTCATCGGGCCTAATTGAAGAAAGCATCATTCTTGCTGTAGATGCGCCTACTCCTGATACACTAATCAGCAACAAGAAAATATCTTTTTCTTCTTTATCAAAAAAACCATAAAGAGTATGTCCGTCTTCTTTAATCTGTAAGTGGGTGAATAATTTCCCCTCACTCAGCTTTTGTATTGAAGAATACGTATTCAAACTCACATTAACCTCATATCCTACTCCATGTACATCAACATACACTTGTGCAGGTGTTTTGTATGTGAATTTTCCCTGGAGATAAGCGTACATAGTCAAATCATGTTAGAGGCGAAAATAAGAATAATTTGTCAGCTTACATATTAAAAAGTACATGAAGATTTTTTATATTAATTTTACAACCTGTAAAAACTTGTAAAATAATCAATGTATGGAGAAAATTAATGCTGCAATTACGGCAGTTGGTGCTTATGTTCCGGAATTTCGTTTGACCAACAAAATCCTTGAAACCATGGTAGATACTAATGATGAGTGGATAAAATCGAGGACCGGAATTGATGAAAGAAGGATTTTGAAGGGTGATGGCTTGGCAAGCAGCGACATGGGCAAAGAGGCTGTAAACGAATTGTTAAAAAAACGAGGAATTCAGCCTGAAGAAATAGATTGTATCATTTGTGCTACAGTAACTCCTGATATGGTTTTTCCTGCAACGGCCAATATAATTGGAGATAAATGCGGATTAAAAAATGCTTTTGGATTTGATGTAAGCGCTGCATGCTCCGGTTTTTTATATTCACTCACACTCGGCACTTCTATGATTGAAAGTGGCAGATATCAGAAAATCATAGTTCTGGGAGTAGATAAAATGAGCGCAATAGTTGATTACACAGACAGAACTACCTGTGTAATTTTTGGTGATGGAGCAGGTGCCGTATTACTTGAACCAACAAATGATGAAAACGCAATAAAAGATAGCATTTTAAAAAGCGATGGAAGTGGAAGAAATTTTTTGCATATGAAAGCAGGTGGTTCATTAAAACCCTCTTCAATTGAAACGGTTAATAACAGAGAACATTATATTTATCAGGAAGGTCAATCAGTTTTCAAATTTGCCGTTAAAGGTATGGCTGATGTCAGCTATGAACTTATGCAACGAAATAACCTTACCGGTGATGATATTGCCTGGCTGGTACCCCATCAAGCCAATTTAAGAATTATTGATGCTACGGCTAACAGGATGGGACTTCCGAAAGAGAAAGTCATGATCAATATTCACAAATATGGAAATACAACAGCCGCAACAATTCCTTTATGTTTATGGGAATGGGAAAATCAGCTTCATAAAGGAGACAATATCATTCTTGCTGCATTTGGTGGCGGTTTTACCTGGGGAGCCACATGGTTAAAATGGGCTTATGATTCAAAATAATATATACAATTAATCACAGCACACACTAATATGAGAAGCGTTTATATACTGACAATTGCATTTGTTTTGTTTTTAAATCTAACAGTTAATGCACAGTTCAACAGATATCTGATTACTTTTAAAGACAAAGCGGGAACTGTTTTTTCATTAAACAATCCCTCACAATTTCTTTCTCAACGATCTATTGACAGAAGAGTAAGATACAATATAATGATTGACAGTACAGACCTTCCAGTAAATGCCAATTATATAGAAGCGGTAAGGCTTTCAGGAAATGTCAACATTCTAAATGTATCTAAATGGCTTAACCAGATTTCTATTTACACTACAGATGCCTCAGCTATAAACACAATCAACAATTTATCATTTGTTGCAACAGCCGTTCCTATTGCTTCAAGAAACAGCAACATTTCATTTGATAAATTCTTTCATGAAAAAATAAATGATACAATATTGACACTAAATAATAAACCATCATCAAATACATTTGATTATGGTTTATCAGGAGGGCAAATTAGAATACATAATGGTCAATTTTTGCATGATCATGGATTCAGGGGAGAAAAAATGCAGCTTGCTGTGCTAGATGCAGGATTTTATCGTTACGATGTTTTAAGCACATTCGACAGCATCAGAAACAATAATCAAATTTTAGGCACATGGGATTTTGTAGATCGAGAACAATCTGTTGCTGAAGATGATTCACATGGTATGCATTGCCTAAGTACAATTGCTGCTAATATTCCAGGACTTTTTGTTGGCACAGCACCTAAAACCTCATTTTATCTATTCAGAACAGAAGATGTATTCAGTGAATATCCTATTGAAGAACACAATTTATCAGTAGCAGCGGAAAAAGCTGATAGTCTTGGTGTTGACCTATGTTCAATTTCATTGGGTTATACTGAGTTCAGCAACCCCTCATTCGATTATACTTACAATGACATGAATGGGAACACTTCAATAAGTGCAAAAGCAGTTGATTTGGCTGCAAAAAAAGGAATGTTGATGGTTGTAGCTGCCGGAAATGAGGGAACTAGTGCCTGGCATTATATATCTACACCTGCAGATGCAGATAGTTGCCTTGCCATTGCAGCAGTTGACACATTAGGCAGAATAGCATCATTTAGCAGTTATGGTCCAAGCAGTGACAATCGAATCAAACCCAATATTGCAGCAGTGGGCAGAAATGCAGTGGTTGCCAACAGTAATACAGGTTTACCTTCTTTTGGCAGTGGTACCTCTTATGCTTGTCCAAATATGGCAGGCATTACAACATGCTTGTGGCAAGCCTTTCAAGAGGCATCAAATATGCAAATCATCAATACTTTACAACAATCCGGAAATACCTACTCGAATCCCAACGACCGAACCGGATTTGGAATCCCTGATGTAAAAAAAGCATTTGTTCTTTTGCAAAAACAATTTTCAACACGGGAAGCCTTATTCAGTCAGTGCAAAGCAAATATTGCCATAGAAATAAAAACTGACAGTACAATGAAAATTGAAGTGGAAAGAAAATTTCCGACTGATTCTATTTACACCCTGATTACTACATTTCAACAAAGCGGTAATTATGGCATGAAACAATTTATTTATGCTGATGACTTGTCAGGAACAGACTATGGTTTTGTTAATTACAGGTACAAGATGATTATTGATGCTGATACAAGCTATTATTTAGACAGTACTGTTGTAAACTATCTGAATAACTGTAAAATAATTATTCCTAATCAGAATAACATTACCATCAGTCCAAACCCATTTACAGATAACTTCTTTATCAATCTTGAACGAACAGCTGATACAAAAGTAGATGTAATTGTCGTTAATGCTTTGGGCCAAAAGTTACATTCAGAAACATTTACTCATTTGGCAGGTATTGGGGCACATGAAATCAATATGAGACAAACATCAAGAGGAATTTATTTTGTGACTGTATTCATGAATGGTAAAAAAGAAATTGTCAAAAAAATAATAAAACAATAATCAATTCTTAAAATAGGCTACAAACATACTGTCAGCTTTATTTTCGTAACCTTTCAGGTATTTCATTTCCAGCAATTGACAAGAAAAATTTTCTTGAATAAAATCTACCATATCTTCGTTTTCAGCTTTAAAAACAGAACAAGTTATATAAATAAACCAAGCATCTTTAGCAAGGTGGGCGATAGCATTAATGATAATATTTTTTTGACGATTTGTAAATTCGATAATTTGTGCTTCATCAAAACTAAAATATTGTTCAGGCGTTCGAGACCAAGTGCCGCTGCCTGTGCAAGGAACATCACACAATATGACAGAAAATTTTTCATCCAGTAGCAGCCCTGATTTTTCAGCTAAATCTTGTACGAATTTTTTTTGAATGCTAATTCCGGCATCTTTACATCTTAGTTGAAGATTAGTCAAAATATTTTCACGAATATCACTTACCGTTAGTTTCACCTTTCCATTGCATATATCATAAAGCAAAATAGATTTACCACCACTGGCAGCACAGCAATCCCATACATTTTCAAGTTTGTCTTTATCTCTTTCTTTGGCAAAAAAATCAAATACACGTTGAGAATTCAAATCCTGAATAACTGCATCTTTATTGAGTTGCAGACAATTTTCAACTGAAGTGCCATTATCAATGGCAATTGTGTTTTCACCGATTGTCTTAAATTGAACAGCAGATTTTTTTAAAGACTCGATGACCTTATTGTTTTTTCCGGGCCTGATTCTGATAAATACGTCGGGCTGACTGAAAAAAGAAACTGCGAATTTTTCAGCATTGATAGATGGAGATAATTTGTCTTCCCAAGTAAATAATGACATTGCTTCAATATTCAAGTATCCAATCTTATCTCTCACGTCAAATCCAACGAATTCATTTAAATCCGGAGATAATGACTTCAACAATTCATTTTCTTCTGATTCACATAAAAAAGTGGCTTTGATAATTTTTTCTTCAAATGATTCGATGGATTGAAGTAGATAAAATGTTCTAAAATAATTATAGCAAATGGAGGAAATCGTTTTCCTGTCTCTTGATCCGTATTTTTTATCTGTTTGAAAAAACAATTTAAGTTGATGCGACAAAGGAGTTCCTTTTTTATAGGCATCTACAATCGATTTTGCAGAAGTGATATAAGAATGAAATTTGCTCATAAAAAAAATCCCGCTATAGCGGGACTCAATATATTTAATAGTTTATAATTCTAACAAAGCATCAACAGGATCTTTGCCAAATAATAACAAAGCAGGATTTTCTAGCAGTTGCTTAACAGTAACTAGAAATCCAACGGATTCTCTGCCATCGATAATTCTGTGATCATAGCTTAGGGCTAGATACATCATCGGTTTGATTACAACTTGACCATTTACAGCCATTGGACGATCAACGATATTATGCATACCCAAAATAGCACTCTGAGGGATATTGATAATAGGCGTGCTCATCATTGAACCGAAAATACCACCATTGGTGATGGTAAAGGTACCGCCACTCATTTCTTCAACAGTAAGTTTGTTATTTTTTGCTTTGGTGGCCAAGTCCACAACAGCTGCCTCAATTTCAGCCATGCTTAAACTTTCTGCGTTTCTAATCACCGGCACTACCAAACCTTTTGGTGCACTAACGGCTATGGATACATCACAATAATCATGATAAATAATGCTTTCTCCATCGATGTATGCATTAACAGCAGGAAACTTCTGTAATGCATAACAACAGGCTTTGGTGAAAAAACTCATGAAGCCCAAATTAACACCATGCTGCTCTTTAAATTTATCCTTGTATTTTTTTCTGATATCCATGATTGGTCCCATGTCCACTTCATTAAAAGTAGTGAGCATAGCCGTGGTGTTCTTCGCTTCCACCAATCTTCTACTGATGGTTTTACGAAGATTGCTCATTTTTTCAGGGCGATCGTTTCTTGAGAATAGTTCTATTCCTGGTTTTCTTCCTGGATGACTTAATGCTTCGAGCACATCTTGCTTTATGATTTTTCCGTTTGAACCGGAAGGAGTGATTTTTTTACTATCGATTTTTTTATCCGCAATCATTGCCGCAGCAACTGGAGTCGCTTTTACATCAGCGGCAACAGTTTCTTTTACAACAGTAGCAGGTTCTTTAACAGGTTCTTCTTTTTGATTTGGAACACCGGCAGGTTTCACAGCATCAGTATCGATACTGCAAACAATATCGCCAATCGCCAATGTATCTCCTTCTTTAGCAATTTGCTTTACTGCACCAGCTTGCTCTGCATTGATTTCGAAAGTAGCTTTTTCACTTTCCAATTCAGCAATAACCTCATCACGGTCAGCCCATTCTCCGTCTGCCTTCAGCCATTTCACAAGAGTTACTTCGTTGATGCTTTCTCCTACTGTTGGTACTTTTATTTCAATAGACATTGTTAATCAAAAATTTATTCCTGCGAATTTCGGTTAAAAACAGGATTTTAAAAAAGTTTTATTCGGATTTAATAAGAATTACATAAAATGAAAAACCCCGGAAACTTTCCGGGGCCTTTTGGGTTTACAATTTATGATGTTTAAGCTCCTAAAAAACCTCTCAATAAATGACTTTGAGAAGTCTCACGTAATTTGGTAATAGCTTTGTCTTTAATCTGACGAACTCTTTCCCTTGTAAGGTTATACCGGTCGCCAATATCTTCCAAACTCAATGGATGATCAATCCCTATTCCGAAAAAGAAGACAATTACTTCTTTTTGTCTTGGGGTCAACGTATTCAACGTTCTTTTTAATTCCGTATTTAATGATACGGTAACCAATAAATTCTCATCAACCCCAACCGCATTTTTATTTTCCATCACATCAATTAAAGAGCCTTCTTCTCCATCAATTAATGGTTGGTCAACACTGATATGTTTGGCTCCTACTCTCATTGTAGCAGCGACTTCGTCTGAATCAACATCAATCACAACAGCTATTTCTTCAGGTGTTGGCTCTCTTTCAAATTCTTGCTCTAATTGCGAATAAGCTTTACTGATTTTGCTTGATAATCCAACTTTGTTTAACGGCAACCTTACTATTCTTGATTGTTCAGCTAATGCTTGTAAAATCGATTGACGTATCCACCAAACTGCGTAAGAAATAAATTTAAACCCTTTGGTTTCATCAAACTTTTGAGCAGCTTTTATCAATCCTAGATTCCCTTCGTTGATTAAATCAGATAAAGTCAGCCCCTGATTTTGATATTGTTTAGCAACTGAAACAACAAATCTCAAATTTGCCTTTGTCAGTCTGTCTAATGCTTTTTGATCACCTTTCCTGATTAATACGGCAAGACTTGCCTCTTCTTCAGCCGAAATCAATTCGACTTTCCCAATTTCCTGTAAATACTTTTCTAGGCTTTCGCTCTCACGATTTGTAATGGATTTTGAAATTTTTAATTGACGCATGCTCATTTGAGGTGTTTTTAGATTTTATTTTTTTAAGAGAAAATGATTTCAAATTGTATAACGTAAATCATGCTCATTATTGTATAAGAGTCAGTATATTTTTTTTATTTTCAAATAAATGAACAATAAATATCATACGTAGCTGAAAAATGTTCAAATTGTTTAAAAAAAAATAATGAATTGTTTTGTTTAGTCAATTATTTATCTATTATTGCATTGTACAAGGAATTAATCTGAATGACATGAGTAAGAAAGTATTATACACACTAGAATATCCGATAAGATGCTCACCTAGCATTCTTTATGAATTTTTAACCAGCCCGGCAGCATTACAAGAATGGTTTGCAGACAAAGTAGATGAAAGAGATGGCGCTTACACGTTTTCCTGGAATGGGACTGAAGAAAAAGCGGTAATGTTAGAAAAAGAGCAGGATAAATTCATCAGATTTCGCTGGAGCTATATGGCCAAAGATGAATTTTTTGAATTTGCAATCGAAAAATCAGAAGTTACCAATCAAACTGTTTTAGTAATAAAAGATTTTGCCGACAAAAAAGAAATTAAAGATCAAAGTCAGCTTTGGGAATATCAGGTAAAAGATTTGTTCCATAGATTGGGGAGTTAGGCTGAATGACGGATAAGCTGGATAAGCTGGATAGGCTGGATAAGCTGGATAGGCTGGATAAGCTGGATAGGCTGGATAGGCTGGATAGGCTGGATACAAGATAAAATCTAATTTCAATTCCATCTCATAAAGGATTAATTTTGTCTGTCCAGACAATGATTAAAAAATTAGATAAGCTCATATTAAAGTCCTTTATTGGTCCCTTTGTAATAACTTTTTTTATTGCCTTCTTTGTACTCATGATGCAAAGTCTATGGAAGTACATTGATGATCTTGTAGGCAAAGGACTCGACTTTATTACTATATGTCAGTTTCTTTGGTATGCAAGTGCTTCATTGCTTATGCTGGCTATGCCTATAGCCATTTTGATTTCTTCAATCATGACTTTTGGAAATCTTGGAGAAAGTTTTGAACTTGTTGCCATTAAATCTTCAGGAATATCATTATTTCGATTTATGAGGCCATTGATATGGCTGTCTGTTTTTCTTTGTATTGTCACTTTCATCTTTGCAAATTATGTAATCCCTTATGCAAATTTAAAATTCATGACGCTTTACAGTGATATATATGTAAAGAAGCCGGCCTTTGATTTAAAAGAAGGTGTTTTCTTTACACACATCCCCAATTATGCGATTAAAGTTGGCAAAAAAGATAACGATGGTAAAACCATTAGAAATATCATCATTTTTGAACAAAATAATTCGATTCAAGATAATTGTATTGTAGCAGAAAAGGGAATCATGAAAATTTCGGATGACGAAAAATATCTGGAATTCAATCTTGAAAATGGCTACCGTTATCAGGAGAGAGGGAATTTATCAGATAGTTCAACTGAATATACAAGGCTTAAATTCAAATCATTTAAAAAGCTTTTTGATCTGAGTGTATTACAAAAACAACAAACCAATGACAGTATTTTTAGTAAGAATTTCAAGATGTTGAGCGCTCGACAACTAAGTGTGAATATTGATTCAATCCAGAGAGAAGAAATGAAAATAGACAGTTTATTTAAGAAACAAATGAACCATGAGATCATATATGCGGCATTACCTGATAAATTATGGAACAAGGCAAATGAAAAAATAGCTGCCAACTCTTATAAAATAATGTTTTCAGATTCCATCAATAACAGGATCAAGCAATTTGCATTAAACAAAATAGCATCAATCAAATCAGCATTCAATCAACACATTGTAGATCAGGAAATCAGGCAAAAAGATATTACCATGCATTTGATAGAATGGCACAGAAAATATTCCATTTCACTTGCTTGTTTGATTTTATTTTTTATCGGTGCTCCACTTGGTGCTATCATCAGAAAAGGTGGCTTAGGTATGCCTTTGATTGTTGCAATTGTTTTCTTTTTAATCTTTCATCTACTGAACATGTTTGGAGAAAAATTTGTAAAACAAAATATATTATCTGCGGCTATGGGAATGTGGCTGGCAATTATTGTTTTGGCGCCAATAGGTGCATTCCTTACTTATAAAGCCATGCATGATTCTCAATTATTCAACAAAGATTTTTACAACAAATTATCAAGGAAAATAAAATCATTTTTTTCAAAAAAACTTCAAGAAGTTTCTTATGAATAAATCTAACCATTCCAGACGAATTTTTATTAAAAATACCGCAGCAAGTACAGCCCTTCTAGCTATAGGTATTGAAGGTCTGATTGCATTTCTTGAATCTTGCTCATCGGGTAAAAAAATCAAAATCAGCTCTTTTAAAACAGGATTCAAACAAGAACCACTTCCCTATAGTTTTGATGCACTAGAAAATGTAATAGACACTGCTACAATGGAAATTCATTATTCCAAACATGCAGCTGCTTATGCTAAAAATTTGAACGATGCTGCAAATGCTGAAAAAATTGATACAAAAAAATCACTTGAAGATTTGCTGCCTGAAGTATCTAAATTCTCAACTAAATTCAGAAACAATGCAGGTGGTCATTACAACCATGAAATGTTCTGGCAATGTATGAGACAAAAACAAGATAACAACAAACCGAACGGAAGTTTGATGAAAGCTATTGAAAAAAGATTCGGCAGTTTTACTGAATTTAAAAAACAATTTGCAGATGCTGGAAAAAACAGATTTGGAAGTGGCTGGGCTTGGCTATGTAAAAATGAAAAAGGCGAACTGAACATTGGAAGTACCGCCAATCAAGACAATCCTTTGATGGATGTAGGTGGTTTGGAAATTAAAGGATTCCCGATTTTATGTCTTGACGTATGGGAACATGCTTACTATCTAAAATATCAAAATAAAAGAGCTGATTATATTGAAAACTGGTGGAACGTGGTAAACTGGGATTATGTGCAGAAAAGATATAGTGCAGATTAATAATTAGTTTCATTAAATAGACTCAGCCCTTGCGGAACCGGATTTGAAAACACTCCAAACCCGGTGGCAAAGGCTGATAAATTGAATTGTCAATTGTAACACAAAATAAATAGCATTTGGTTGAATTTTAAACAAACATTATACTATTTTTTTCCACAATTATTGTTTGCTGCTGAAATTCAATTAATCTGCAAATGCAATACATTTGTGCACTTCTTAATTTTAAAAACAAAAACATAAACATGCAAATCTGGAAAGATTATCAGGAAAAAAACAAAGAC
>CANHLV010000003.1 GCA_947461495.1 Chitinophagaceae bacterium | reverse complement strand
TGATGCCAGAAATTCAAGCTCATCTAGATATTCAATAACCTGCTGTTCGGTCTGATCTTTTTGTATCAAACCAACAAGTATCGCTACTTCTTCCGAACCTGAGGATTTCTTTTTTTCTATCAAAACTTAAATGCAATTTGGAGATTTGAAAATTTGATGATGAGGAACCGGTTCTATCATCAACCTTTTGAACACATTGAACTTACTGAACATTTGAAACCTTACTTAGCACTCGCGTTGGCCATATCCAACCAATGTTTCAAAGCCGTACAACTACTATACTCTTCATCAATCATGATGTAGTAATTTCTTTTTTTATCATCAAACCATTTTTCAAGTGCAGTTTCTTTCTTTTGTTCAAGTGCTCTTTGGGCAACTTTATTATAATCGTCTTTTAAATTTTCACGATGAGGTTCAGTTTTTGTTTTAAGGTAAACAATTCGAATTCCTTTTTTTCCTCTCTCATCGGTATATTCTAACGGTTGTGAATACTCGCCAACTTTCAAGTCTTTCATTTTCACAACAAGATCTTTATCTAGCTGATCGATGGTAAGGAATGTACCATCTCTGCCTTGTATCATTCCTGCTGTAAACTTACTAGATTCGTCGTCACTGTATCTTGAAACCGCTGTACCAAAATCAATAACACCTGCAATTAATTTAGACCTTACCGTATCCATTTTACTAAATCCGGCTTTCATCTCTACATTAGTAACTTGTGGTATTTTTAAAATATGCCTTACAACCGCATCATCACCAGAACGACTTACCAGTTGAATAATATGATAGCCGAATTTTGTTTTGAAAGGATTTGATACCTGTCCCTCTTTCAGCATAAAAGCCTTTGACATCCACAATGGATCAAGGTCTTTTTGGTTTCTGTTGATTTCATACATGCCACCTCGCTCTTTACTTCCAGGATCTTCTGTATAAATAGAAGCCATTGTTCCGAAATCTTTCTTTCCCGATTCGATTTGCTTTTTATAATCATTCAATTGCTCGATGCAATATTCTTCTGCATCGCGACTCGCTTTTGGAAAACAAACGATCTGTCCTACTTCTACTTCTGTTTCATAAAAAGGTAAACTGTCGACAGGAATTTTATTAAAAAAATCTCTTACTTCGTTAGGCGTAATTTTAATGCCTTCTATGATTTTGTTACGCATAGCTGTTGCCAATTTTCTATCTCTGAACCCTTCTTTGAAATCTTCTTTCAATTGATATAACGTCTTGCCTGCAATTTTTTCAACCTCTTCTTTTGATCCGTACTGACTTATGAAATACCTTACCTGATTGTCTATCTCTGCTTCTATTTCTTCGTCGGTTACCGGTAAAGAGTCTTTTTCTGCCTGTAAAACAAGTGCTTTAATACCCATAGCTTGTTCCAAACTCATACATCTGGCATCTGCAGGAACGTCTATGCCTTGACGTTGCATATCAGTTATGGTATTGTCGATATCACTTTTTAGAATAATCTTGTTACCAACAACCGCAATAATTTTATCAGCAATCACTTTTTTGGGTTGTGAATATACTGCAGTAACAATTAGAATGAATAAGGAAAAAAATGCAATTTTATTTTTAATCATAGTACTTGTATCAACATTGACTTTAATGCCCGCCAAAATTAAGCCTCATAAGTCTGATAAAACCGAATTGAAATCATTTAACAAAAGTTTCAACCAATCTCAGTTGTTTAAAAGGTTCAAAAAGTTCAAGAGGTTCAAAACGTTTTAAACTTATTGAACCTCTGAAACCTTTTGAACAAATTAAAGAGTTCTCTTCACTTCCACTTCTTCAAATGCCTCAACAATATCACCGATTTTTAAATCATTATAATTTCTGATCACCAATCCGCACTCCATACCTGAAGTAACTTCTTTGGCATCATCACGGAAGCGTTTCAAACTTCCCAATTCGCCTGTAAAAATTACGATGCCATCACGTACCAGTCTGATGCGATTGTTTCTGGCAATCTTACCATCAAGCACCTGACAACCGGCAACTGTTGCTTTATCGAAACGATAGGTTTCTCTAATTTCAACATTGGCAAGAATTTTCTCTTCCACTGTTGGTTCCAACATACCTTCCATCGCACTTCTGATTTCTTCAATAGCGTTGTAGATAATAGAGTATAATTTAATCTGAATAGATTCGTTTTCTGCAAGTCTAGCTGCTTGTATTGAAGGACGAACATTGAAACCAATGATAATCGCATCAGATGCGTTAGCCAACGTAACATCACTTTCTGTAATCGCACCTACCGCTTTATGAATCACTTTCACAACGATTTCTTCTGTGCTTAATTTTTGTAATGAGTCACTTAATGCTTCTACTGAACCATCCACGTCACCTTTGATGATAACATTCAACTCCTTGAAATTACCCAGTGCCAAACGACGTCCAATTTCATCAAGGGTAATGTGTTTTTTCGCGCGCATACCTTGCTCACGTAATATTTGTCCACGCTTGTATGCTGTTTCTCTAGCATCAGCTTCATTTTCAAAAACTTTGAAAGTTTCACCGGCCTGAGGGGCACCATTCAAACCAAGAATCAATACTGGTGTTGAAGGCGGCGCTACTTCCACACGCTGGTTTCTTTCATTGTACATCGCTTTAACCTTACCGAAATGTTGTCCCGAAACAATCATATCTCCCTGACGCAAAGTTCCATTCTGCACCAAAATTGTCGCCACATAACCTCTTCCTTTATCTAACGAAGCCTCGATGATAGTTCCATTGGCTTGTTTATCGGGATTGGCTTTTAATTCTAAAATATCTGTTTCAAGCAATATTTTTTCCAACAACAAATCAATGTTCATTCCTTTTTTAGCACTGATCTCCTGACTTTGGAATTTACCTCCCCAACTTTCCACTAAAATATTCATGGTGGCGAGCTGTTCTTTAATTTTTTCAGGATTCGCACCATCTTTATCTACTTTATTGATGGCGAAAATCATCGGTACATTAGCTGCCTGAGCATGTGAAATCGCCTCTTTAGTTTGTGGCATCACCGCGTCATCTGCAGCGACAACAATAACCGCAATATCTGTTACTTTAGCACCACGAGCACGCATAGCCGTAAAGGCTTCGTGACCTGGTGTATCTAAAAATGTAATCGCTCTTCCATCAGATAAGGTAACTTCATAAGCACCAATATGCTGTGTGATTCCACCTGCCTCACCGGCAATAACATTTGTATTTCTGATATAATCCAATAGCGAAGTTTTACCATGATCCACGTGACCCATGATCGTAACAATTGGAGCTCTTGGTTTTAAATCTTCAGGATTGTCTTCTTCCTCTTCCACCTCTAATTCTGCAGCATCGTCAACGCCTATAAATTCAACTTCATAATTAAATTCACTGGCTACCAATTCTATAACGTCAGCCTCTAGACGCTGGTTGATTGAAACCATGATGCCCAGATTCATACACTTACTGATAATATCTGCAAAGCTTACATCCATCAAGCCCGCTAATTCACTTACTGAAATAAATTCTGTAACCTGAAGCTTATTTGATCCTTCACCACCTTCACCCATTTGTTCGGCCATTTCTTCTCTTTTGGCCTTTCTGTATTTGGCTTTAAGGCTTTTACCTCTTCCGCCAGCTCCGGCTAATTTAGCCTGAGTTTGTTTTAATTTTTCCTGAATTTCTTTTGCATCAATAATCTTGTCTTCTCTTTTTGGAGCTCCTTGACCAGGACGCTGAAATTTATTTCCTTGTCCCTGCTGACCACCTTGCTGGGGCCTTGGTCCTTTTCCATCAGGTATGGCCTTGTTGCCTCTTTGGGCACCACCACCATCAGGTCCTTTTTTCTGAATAGGAATGCGCTTTCTTTTCTGTTTTTCTTCGTTGGTTTCTTTTTTAGGGCGAGTATCACTATTAATCGGCAAATCTATTTTGCCTAATATTTTCGGACCTGTCAGTTTTTGCGCCTGAATATTTTCAATAACTGCAGGGATATTCTCTGGCTCTTTTTGTTGTTTAGGCTCCTCAACTTCTGGTATGTCCTCTTGTTTAGTTGGTGGTATTATTGATACATCAGATTCATCTTGTGGGACTTCTTTCTTTTTAGCTTTTTTGGGCCTAGTTGAAGAATCTATACTGTCGAGATCAATTTTATCAAGAATTTTTAAACCTTCAATTTCAGGAGCATCTATTTTAGTAACCTCATTTTTGGGGGATTCTACAACAGGTGGCGGAACAACAGAATCTGTTGGTTGTTCCTCAATTATTGCTTCTGTTTTGGTCTCAACAGGTTTTGGTTTTTCTTCTTTTTTCTTAAATGAAAGGTCCTCTTCATCTTTCTTTTTTTTCTGATCTGCATTAGCACCTTTCGGCAAATCTACCTGCTCTGCTTTTTGCTTTGCTGCCTTATCTTGCTGAAATTCTGACTGCAATACGCGATACATAGCCTCTGTGAGCTTTGTAGTGGGCTTCAATTCGTCTGCATTAAAATTCTTTGACACAAGGAATTCAATTAAGGTGTTTGTTCCTATATTGAATTCTTTGGCTGCTGCCATTAACCTTGGTGTATTTACTTCTGACATTCTTGTTTTTAATCCGGTACCAATGAATACGAACCGGTTTTTTCTTTATTGGTTACTAAAATTCTCTGTTTATATATTCTTACTCTCTTTCGAACTCTTCTTGAAGCACTCTTCTAACTTCTGCAATGGTTTCTTTTTCCAAATCTGTTCTGCGTTCTAATTCATCTGATGTCAAATCTAATACGGAACGAGCCGTATCACATCCAACTCTTTTCAATTCATCAATAATCCATGCTTCGATTTCATCACTGAATTCGTCCAGATCAATATCAAATTCATCAACTTCTCCTTCGTTATCACGGAATACATCAATCTCATATCCGGTAAGTTCGCAAGCCAATTTGATGTTCACACCGCGGCGACCAATTGCCAATGACACCTGATCTGGCATTAAAAATACATTAGCATGTTTTTTCTCGTTATCTAATTCTATGCTGGTGATTTTTGCCGGTGTTAAAGAACGCTGAATCAATAATTGAATGTTATTTGTATAATTGATGACATCAATATTTTCATTTTTCAACTCTCTCACAATGCCGTGTATACGACTACCTTTCATGCCCACACAAGCACCTACCGGATCAATTCTGTCGTCAAAACTTTCTACTGCCACTTTCGCTCTTTCTCCCGGATCTCTGACGATTTTCTTAACTACAATCAATCCGTCAAATATTTCAGGAACTTCAATTTCAAGTAATTTTTCAAGGAACATTGGACTTGTTCTGGACAAAATAATTATTGCCTGACTGTTTTTCAATTCAACTTTTTTCACAACTGCACGAACAGTTTCTCCTTTTTTGAAATAATCACTTGGAATTTGTTCAGATTTAGGCAACAACATTTCATTGCCATCCTCATCCAGAATCAGTACTTCTTTTTTCCATACCTGATAAACTTCTCCACTAACGATGTCGCCTACACGGTCTTCATATTTTTTAATCAGCACGTTTTTCTTAAGATCGTTGATTCTAGCAGCAAGGGTTTGTTTGCCGGCAAGTATTGCTCTTCTTCCAAATTCTTTTTGAATATCTACCTCTTCATACAATTCTTCTCCAACCTGATAATCCGGCTCAATTAAAATTGCATTTTTGTATTCGATTTCCGTTAAAGTGTTGTACAAATCATCATCATCTACAATCGTACGTCTACGGAAGATTTCAAGATCTCCTTTCTGGTCATTCACGATAACGTCGAAATTTTCATCACTGCCGTATTTTTTACGAATTAATGTTTTGAAAACATCTTCCATTACTTTCATCAGCGTAGGACGATCTATGCCTTCCGCTTCTTTAAATTCCTGAAATGATTCTATCAAGTTAATGCTTGCCATATGCCTGTCCGGACTTTCCCTGCTGATGCATGGAACCCTCGCCGGAAGAGGGTTTTTGTGTTAATTAAAATTTTATAAGAACTTTTGTTTGTTTGATTGTTGAAAACGGAATGTTTAAAAGATGATCTACTGCTTTTTTACCCTTGCCTTCAGTAAAGGCTATTTCAATCGACTCTTCGGTAACCGTTTTAAGTAATCCCTCTTTTTTTGTTCCATCATTGAGCGTCACTTCTACGTTTCTGCCAATATTCTTATAATACTGACGACTAAGTTTTAAAGGTTCGTCTATTCCCGGACTTGAAACTTCCAAAGAAAAATCTCCGTCTGGGTAGATTGCCATTTCCTCTAATACTTTGTATAGTGCTCTGTTGATTTTGATACATTTTTCTATCCCTAGTCCACTATCGGCATCGAGATAAATCTTGATATTGTTGGTGGGCTTAACTTTCATATCTACTAAAAAGATATCACCCTCCAGAAGAGATTCAAGAATTGATTTTACCGTTTCTAAATTGTTTTCACTATTCATAGTCGTAAGAAAAGAAGAAGGGAACGATTCCGTTCCCTTCCTATTACTCTCTTTTTCTAGCGCAAATATAAGCCCGTATTCGTTATCTGCCAAAGTTTTTAAACGGATAATGAAAAATTAACAGGATTGTATGCGGTGATTTTGATCAGCGTTTGATATAATTTTATTTGATTTCCTCGTAATCAATGTAGTCATCATCACTGGCAGATTTTGAAGACTGAGGCTTTGAAATTGTTGAAGACTGCTGCTGTTGTTGATTTTGATGCATTTGCTGTTTAAATTCATTCATTTTTTTGTTCATTTGCTTAGAAGCAACATAAATAGGTATGATGAAATTGAAAACTAGCTTATAAATGATATAAATAACGAATAATTCTACAAAAGTTTCAAGCATGTAGCAAAGTTATACAGAGAATCGGAATTGAAAATTATTAAAATGATAATGATTTAAGATTTTCTATCCTTTCTTCAGGTAAAAGCAGGTGAGTTTGGAACCCAAGCATTTGGGCTGTTGCTATGTTTTCGGGCAAATCATCGATGAATAGCGTTCTTTCTGCTTTAATTCCTGCATCATTAAGTACGAATTCGTAAATTTTCTTATCCGGTTTTCTCATTCCGGTTTGATGTGAATAATATGCTTTTGTAAAATAACTATCCAAGCTTGTTACCTGCAACTGATTGAAAAGTAAGCTATTAAATTGTTCATGATGAAGGATGTTTGTATTACTTAATAAATACAGACTATACCTTTTTTTTAGTTTTTCGAGATGCTTCATGCTTTCTGTCCTATAGTCCATCAGTATTGAGTTCCATGCGTTTTGAATTTCTGTATCTGAAACCAAACCATTTAGTTTTTTGCTGATTTCTTTTATAAATTGTTCGGCTGATAATTCGCCTTTTTCCAGTTTATTAAAGACATTTTGTGCATGTAGCTCAATAACATGTACTTCGTAATTTTCTACGCCCAAGCGTTTAAAGTAGTTTTTTGCGTTATCGTTATTAAAATTGAGTAAAACCTTTCCCAAATCAAATAATATATTGTCAATAGAATTCATCATTATAAAATATGAGGCAAAATTCTGCATTTAATCCGGCATCTAATAAAAAATAAGAAAATATACCCCGAATTGGGTACTTAATCTTAAATAAACCGAGTTGTTGGCGAAAAAAAATTTTACTTACATATCATTTTGACTAAATTTGCCCTCGCAAATGAATTCGTTTTATTACTATTCATTTTGCAAGGGCCTATAGCTCAGTTGGTTAGAGCATCTGACTCATAATCAGAGGGTCCTAGGTTCAAATCCTAGTGGGCCCACCCTCAATGAAGAAAAGCTTATAGACAGCAATGTTTATAAGCTTTTTTGTTGCTTTTATTGACAGCAAATTTGTTAATCATTATGTGAAAACTTATTAATTATGATCAAAATTTCTTGGTTGTCAATAGAATGATTATTTAAAAAATAAACAAGTATTAAAAAGAAGCGTTATTAATAGACTTAACCCATCTACAATTTCCAACCTTTTTCAGTTAAGAAAGCCTTGCACTTCTTGCAAAATTCTTTCTCTTCTCCTGTAGGATCATGACTTTCTGCATCTCGCATGAAGCATGTTTTTTCAGGACAGTGTTTCAATCCGGCCGTATGTCCTAATTCATGAATTGCAATTTTGAAAAAATTGGATTTTACTTTTACCCTGAAATCTGATGCCACACAAGCGTTTCCGGGTCTATACCCGAGTCCCATGATGCCAAAATCAGGTGTGTCGTTTTTTGTTGAACTAATATCAAAAGAAGTAATGCCTAAAAACACTTGACTTTTGTTTGCTCGTCTGCTCATCCAGTGAATTAGCGTATCTGCTCTGTATCTGTTTCTTGGTGCAGTGTAAGCAATCGCAGGCATTTGTTCTTTTTTCATTAAAACCACATCAGGAAAAATTAGTTGTAGTGAATCATAAATGTTTTTGATGGTGGTGTTATTTATTTTACCTAATGGCAACAGGATTATTTTCTTATCAAATACTTTTTTTGAGGAAACAGATTCGTTTTTCTTTGTAACAATTTTTGAGGAGTCGGATAGGCAATTTGAAAAAAGAAGTACACAAGAGGTTATGAAGATGAAAAGAATTCTATTGTTCATAAATTTTAAAGTTTGGTTTGCCGTAAAGGCACGACGGCGCTAAGGTACACGAAGGATTATTTTGTAATTCATAAAAATTCTTTAAATGTATCTCCTTCGGAGGATAAGGGAGATGCCACGAATTCACGAATTAAATTCAAGAATTAGAACTCTAAATTACCTCTAGGAATCAAAATACGCTGAACATCAAAACATATTGAAATTTTAATTCGTGTTGAGATGAAAATTCGTGAATTCGTGGTTAAAAATCTCCGCGTAATCTTTATTTCCTCATCATCTCAGCGATGAAACAATTCGTGGATTCGTGGCTAGACAATCGCTCAGTTTATTTGAAAAAATTTAAGCTACCTCACCCCCAACCCCTCTCCCGAGTGAGAGGGGAGCAATAGAAATTATTGACTAAATTTTAAAAACCCATCGTATTTCTTTGTGTGGTGAATAAAATTCGTGCATACGTGGCTAACCCTTATCCCACGGAGGGGAAAATAACACACCTCAAATTCATTGAGGACACCTCTTTTATTTTTGACTAAATTTTTTAATTATGATGCCACAAAACCCCGATTTGCAAACACTATTTACTTTAATGCAAAAAGAAAAATTGACCCAACAAGAAGGATATGAATATTTTCTATTGCGAAAAAAATATCACGATACGTATTTAGATTTTTTAAAAAACATCAACCCACTTGCGTATCAGATTTTTCTGGAAGAACAGGAGGAATTAAATAAACCACATTTTGTTATTGATTTCAATGCGCATTGGCAACAGCAAATTGTTGAACTTGAAAAACAAGATTACTTCCAATGGCTTGAGTCAAAAAAAAGAGCATAACTGAAATGAGTTATGCTCTACAATTAATAAAAGAATTTTTTAAAAAATATATCTCACACCAAACTGCATCTGCCATCTTGAAGGCAATTCCGGATTTGATGTAAAGGTTGTTTTGGTATTGGTATCAAACTGATAAACAGGATAAAAACCAGTCGGAGTAACACCATTATTTAATTTAACCGCT
The DNA here is from genome assembly GCA_947461495.1 of Chitinophagaceae bacterium. Lineage (GTDB taxonomy): Bacteria > Bacteroidota > Bacteroidia > Chitinophagales > Chitinophagaceae > Ferruginibacter. Next base: position 13,815 of record CANHLV010000003.1, on the reverse strand, counting down.
AAAGGTTGATAATAACCTGTTGAGCTGGCATATTTCTTTACACCCCATTTGCTGCTCAATAAGTTTCCAAGATTTACAACATCCAAACTTACTTGAATGGCGTTGTTTGTTTTTTTGATTTTGAACTCCTGTAATATTTTCATATCCACTTGTCCAAACCAAGGTGTTTCGGCGTCATATTTTTCTGTATAAGCACCTCTTCTGTTTCTCAGATATTTATCTTGCTCAATAAATGATTTGAATGCGGCCCTTTGTGCAGCTGCATCTTGAGATACACCATTAATATCTGTAACTGGATCAAAATTCATCACATCAATTTCAGCATTGGTAGGTACATACATCAAATCATTAGATGAAGTACCATCGTTGTTGATATCGCCACCATATACATAAGCGTATTTATTACCACTCGTCCAACTGCCAAACATTGAAATAGTTGTAGACATGCTCTTCTCTTTTCCATATTCATATTTTTTTGAAACGGCAGAAATTACGCGATGTTTGTTGCCATATAAAGACGGCGTTAGTCTTGCTTCGTTAGCATTATTTAAAATTGGATTTCTGTCGAATGCATCACTTGATATTTCAGCAGAAATGGAACTCGCATCTTTCGCAATCAAATAATTATACGCCACCATTGCATACAATCCTTTTTTGAAATTACGTTGCGCTTGCATGCTGAAATTGAATTGATATCCAAGATTGGTATTCGTAAATACATAGGTATTGTTTTGACCTTGATCGGCAGCAGTATAAATACTTCTGGTATCACCTGTACCTGAAATCAACGTGCCTGTTGGTTTACCAAGTTTGTAATTTCTAACCATCATGGTTTTGATGTCTTTGGTGTATGCTACATCAAATGTGAGAATGGTACCTGATTTCATTTTCACATCTGTACCTATATTGGTTCTCCACACTTGTGGCCAGCGGAATTTGCTATCGGTAGCATTGTAAAAATAACTGAATGGATTTCCAATATGATTGCCTAACCATACAAATGGAAATCTCCCGGTAAATAAACCGCTACCGCCCCTAACCTGTAACGTTTTGTTTCCTTTTACGTCCCAGTTAAAACCAAGTCGTGGGGAAACCAAAGTTCCTTTTGGCAATTTGGTATTGTCTAAATCTTTACCAACACCATTGGTTATTGGATTGCCGTTTGCATCAAATATTACCAATGGATCATTGTTAGCAATTGTTGGTGTTCCTGTGGTATACGTTCCTGCAAAAGTTCCGTCAGGGTTGATGTCAGCACTTTCATATTTCGCATTGAAAACAGAAGATTTGTCAACTCTTACCCCATAAGTCACTTTCAATTTTTTATTCACTTGCCATTCGTCTTGTACATAAGCAGATATTTGAGCAACGGTTAAATAATACGTTGACCATTTATCAGCCTTTGCTCTGTTTTGTGCATAGGCTACATCTACATCAAGTGGATAGGCTCCAAATACTGTTGCACCTCCAACAGGCACACTGTCTAGGAAAGTTTGAATATCCATATCACTGAATATCGCAGGGCCGTAACCGGTTAAGTTAAAGCTATTCGCAAACTTGAATGACTCATAAGACAAACCTCCTGTGATACTGTGTTTAGCTTTATAAATAGTGAAATCATTGGTAGCCTGAAATGCTTTCTGATCAAGTGTGTTGTGGATTGAAAATGGTTCGTGACCTGCAATGATATATCTGGTTCCATACTTTGTAATGTTCACAACAGGAAATGGTGTAGAAAAAGGATTTCTTCTGTCGTTGAAACTAGTATAGACCAATCTCATTTTATTCGCGTAGTTGCCTTTCCAGTTTGATTTTAATTCGGTACTAAAAGAATTCAATTTGTTAACAATCTGATATCCTGAATTTCTAAACTGCATGGTGGTATAATCAGGACCTCTTCTTCCGAGAGCACTTGGATGAGCAGGCTTTTCTTTGGAAGCATCTAAGCCGTTATACGTTACCGATAGTTTGTGAACGCTGTTGATGTTCCAATCGATTTTTGCCAGCCATTTGTAATTTTTTTGATCAAGATTATAACCTTGGTATGGACCAGTTTCATAACCGAATCTGTTTTTTAAGATATTGCTTACAGCAATAAGGTCTTGTTCTAAAACTCTTGAAGTGTTTGATAAACCTGCATTACTTGTATTCAACGCTTGATAAGCAGAAGCTTCATCAGTTCTTTGTTCTGTTTCTATATTGGCGAAATAATAAAGTTTGTTTTTGATGATGGCACCGCCCAAAGATGCGCCGCCTTGAAATTGTGACAATGAAGGAATCACAAATTTATTGCCATCTACTTTTTTACCTGTCATAGATTGGTTTCTATAGTAGCTATAAACCGTTCCAGTCGTTTTATTACTTCCCGATTTGGTAACAGTGTTTACACCTGCTCCAGTGAAACCAGCTTGCGTTACATCATAAGGGGCGATGTTAACTTGTATTTGATCAATAGCGTCTAAGGATACTGGTTGTGCGTTTGTTTGTCCACCGGGAGTTGGTGCATCCAATCCAAAAGGGTTGTTGAAAATCGCTCCATCCAAAGAGAAGTTATTGTATTGTCCGTTTCTTCCAGCAAATGATATACCATTATAAGTTGATGAAGCCGAAGGCGTAAATCTTAAAAAATCATCTGCAGATCTTGAAATACTTGGCATTGTTTTTATTTGTCTGCTCCCAATGTTAGTTGATGCGCCCGTTCTTTTATTATCAAATATGTTGCTTTTAACTGAAGTAACTGTAATAGCATTCAAATTTTGAATACCTGCTTTTAAGGTAAAATCAACGGTATTGTTTAACCCAAGTTCCAGAAAAACATTGTCATTGCTTGTAGACTCATGGCTAATATGTGTTACTGAGATTTTATACGGGCCACCTACTCTCAAGTTGGGCATTGTAAACCTGCCGTCTGATTTTGTCATCAGTATCTGTTTGATTCCTGCTTCCTGGAATTCAATAACAATGTTGGCCCCTTGTATTGGTTGTCCTGATTCGTTATTAACGACTCCAGATAAAGTAGCCGTGGTTACCTGAGCAATTGTGTTTTCTGTAAATACAAATACAATCAGAAAAGTAATAATCAGCGCAAGAGTGATTTTTTTCATTGCAATTATGAGTTTTTTGAATTGTGAAATTATCCTTTTTTTATTTGAAGCCTGAATTAATATAAAAAAGAAAGCGAATGCCTTGAAAGCCACCGCTTGAAATTATTTTATGAGTGTAAAAATTAGGTTGAAGAAAGTTCAATGGTACTAAAGAAACATTAGTGGAAATATTTGGCTGTTCGAGTTGAGAACACGTAATATTGCGATATTGCAATATTGCAATATCGCAATATCGCAATATTACAACAACGAAACATCGCTAAATAAAAAACCTGTTACCTGTCCCCATAAAAAATCCCGGCTACCTAAGGCAACCGGGACTTCTATAAAACGCTTCAACTTTTTTCAAAAGAATCTAGCATCAAATTATTGTTTCACCACTTTAGTTTTAGAAACAACAACTCCATCTTTTACCACTTTCATTAAATAGATGCCAGCAGGTAATTTAGATAGATTCATTTGTGATCTTACAGAAGATGTTCTTTTGCTCATCACCTGTGTACCATTGATATCAAACAGTTGAATTACGGCAACCCCATCAGTTCCTTTTACATCCACATTCAAAATATTTTGAACAGGATTAGGGAATACTTCAAAAGAGTTGTCTGTATACAACTCTTTAGTTGCTGTACCTAATTGCACTTTAAGCGTGTAGCATGATGTTGCATTAAATGTTGTGGTATTTGTACCATACACACGCGCATAATAAACACCAGCAGCTGCTGTGTAATTAATTGTTTCGTTGGTAGTACCTGTGCTTGATGATGTTACCAATACAGTAGTACCGTTACTGCTCACCAAACGTAAGTTATAATTCGCTGGTAAAGTAGTTAAAGTTAATGTAATGGTTCCTCTTGTAGTGATTGTAAACTTGTATTGATCCACGTCGCCACCGGTACTGATTTGACCAGTAATGTTAGTGTTGAATGGTATTACAGGAGCCGTTGTGGTAGCATTGTTGGCAGTATTGTTGGCAGTATTGTCATAGGTACTTACACAAGAAGTTACTGTTGTTGCAGTAGCTTGAATGGTGTAACATGTTGCACTAAGAGCACCTGAAAAACCAAATACTTTTATGTAATAAGTACCTGCAGCCTGGTTGGTCAATGAAATCGTTTCAGTTGCAGTTGCACCCGAAGCTGTACTTAATTGTGTTCCTGCGCTGTTATAAATAGTCAAATCAAAATCAACGCCACTTGGTCCTACAAGATTGTAAACAATATTGCTGGTAGCCGATGTCGTTATTTTGAAATAATCTACATCTGTAGCAGTTGTAATTGCTGCTGAATTAACAACACCTGAAGTTATAGCTGCTGCTGTTGCTGTTGTTTCATTGGGTTCAAATGCTGTTCCACAAACAGATACTGCAGTTGTGGTAAACTGAGCTGCACTAAATCCACTGGCACCGTTTGTACCACAGTTAGTACTTACTCTCCAATCGTATAAACTATTTGCAGTCAAACCGCTGATCGTTACTGAAGTTGCCGTTGATGCAGTAGCTGCACTTGTCCATGTTGTTGCTGTACTTAATTTGTAATCAACAACATAACTTGCTGCGCCTGAAACTGCTGTCCAGCTTACAGTGGCAACTGATGAAGTTACAGTAGAAGAAGTTAATCCTGCAGGAGCATTACATACAAATGGAGCACTTGTTGTAAACTGAGCTGCACTGAATCCACTAGCTCCGTTTGTTCCGCAATTTGTACTTACTCTCCAATCGTATAAGCTACTTGCAGATAAACCGCTGATCGTTACTGAAGTTGTTGCAGAAGCTGCTGCTGCGCTAATCCATGTTGCAGAAGAATTTAATTTATAATCCACTGCATAAGAGGCTGCGCCTGAAACTGCTGACCAAGTTACTGTTGCACCTGATGATGTTACTGATGAAGTCAATCCTGAAGGAGCATTACATACAAAAGGAACAGTTGTTGTAAAGTTTGCACTTACATAATTACCGCTTCCTGTAGAACATGTCGCTCTAACTCTCCAGTTATATAATGAACCTTGCGTCAAACCACTTAGGCTAGCTGTTGTAGTTGCCTGAGCAGTTGAGAAACTTGTCCAAGTAGTTGCTGTATTTAATTTGTAATCTACTGCATAACTAATTGCATTTGCAACTGCAGTCCAACTTACTGTTGCAACGTTATCACCTATAGCTGATGAAGTTAATCCAGTAGGATCTCCGCAAGCAGCTGCACCACTGATAGTGAAGTTGGTGTTGCTGATATCAAAGAAAATATTTCCAACTGCTTCTACTTTAATTCTAGCAGTTGTAGATGGTGTTGTTGGAATCACCAAAGCTTCTGTTCCGTCATTAGGTGTACTTGCTACAAGTACAGTCGGGAATGTCAATCCGCCATCAGTACTCAATGAAATTTTTACATTAGCGCAACTTACAGGAGTAGCAGTTGTACTTGCTACATTCCATGTAATGTTTTGAGTTGAACCACCTGCCCAACTAACTGCTGTATTTGGAGAAGTTACAACGAAAGGACCTGAAGCAGCACTTACCGTAACGGTCATGTCTGTAAATTGTGTTTGTCCTACTTTAATAGGTGCTGTTGAACTATATGGACTGTTATCTCTAACTGTTAGTCTGAAGGCTAAGGTTCTGGCAACAGAGCTTAATGCTTCTGTATTGGTAGCTGCATCTCCTCCTGTTAATGGACCAGAAACGTTTAAGCCAGCCAAGATAGTAGCCAGTTTAGGGAAATATCTTGTTGATGAGGATGTTGGTGAAAATGATACCCAGTTTGGACCAGAAGCTTTGGTTATACTGGCAACACTACTTGTACCTGATACAGTAGAATTATCATTTTGTTCCCAGCTATACGTCAAAGCATCACCATCTGCATCTGTAGCAGATCCAGTCAAAGCAAATGGTGTGCTGATAGGAATTGTATAGTTTGATACAGCAGCTACAACAGGGGTTGCGTTGGTTCCGGCAAGACTAGTATTAATAGTACAAGTTTTTCCAGCAAGATTGGTTTGAATCTGAGCAATAGTCGCTTGATGATAAAAAGCAATCGAGTGATTAGCAACGTCCTGGCTAGTAATACCTGCATATCCCATGATGGTGATGCCAGATCCAACTTCCTTGTTGACTCCAGTTCCTTCTAATGAATGAGAGAATGTATGGTTACCACCCAACTGGTGTCCAACTTCATGAACCACATAATCAATATCGAAATTGTCTCCCTGAGGAATACCATCTGCAGGTGAAGTGATACCACTTCCTTTTGATCCGTTAGTACAAACACAACCTATACAACCTGCATTACCACCACCACCTGTTGATCCAAACATATGGCCAATGTCATAATTGGCTTCTCCTATAACAGAAGTAAGTGTTGATTGTAAAGAGGCGTTCCAACTTGATAAAGTAGTTGAATAAGGATCGGTAGCTGCGTTATAATAAATAACTGAAGTTGTATTCGCAATCAAATTCAAATGCAATGCCAAGTCTTTTTCATAAACACCATTACAACGTGTTAGCGTGTTATTGAAAGCCGCCAATACCAATGAAACCTGTGCTGAACTGGTAGCACCAAAATAATTAGAATATTCTGCGTTACAAGATTGTGCCAAACGCATGGTTTTTAAATCGCCGCCTGATCTTGCTGTTGCACCTGAATTCATTACCAAAGTATTGATGCCTTCAGACATAATTCTGTCTTCTGTAGCACAAGCCCATGGCAGTTGACCAGGTTGTCTTTGAGACACAAAAACCGCGTATACAGTATGGTCTTGTGAATACGCTTCTATGAATTCATTTGGCTTATCTGTTCTGAACAACATGGTTTGAATTCCCTGTGGAGATATACTCAATTTCAATGTTGCATATTTGTCTGTAATTCCTTTTCCTGAGAAAGCTCTGATTTCAGGAAAACGTGCTTGTAAAGCAGGTTCGAAGTTTGATGCTTCTACCATTTCAAATTGCTCTAGTTGTCCTTCCACGTTAGGAAGTGAAATCACAACAGTATGACTTGAAGCGTTATCAACCACAGTAAACAAATCCTGTTTCAGTGATTGAAGGTTCAAATCAAACAATTTAAAGTTTTTAGGAAATGAAAGTCTTGATACCGCTTTATCGGTAACAATACTTTGTGTACCGAAATGAGCATTCCAGTATTTGCTTTGCTGTGCTGATAAAATTTGTAGCATTGAAATCGCCAGCAAACTCAGTAAAAGTTTTTTCATGATTAAGTGTTTTTTTCGAATAGAGGGACCGAAAGTATCCAATTTTATTTACATCTCATAAAAAAAAATTATGCATGAATTCACCTAACTTACGGTAATGTATAAATATCTTTTTAGTGTGATGTATTATTCTCTTTTGTTGAATTCGTTATATATTGATATAAACAGTTTTTATTTCTAATACCATTAATTTATTCAGATGTCTACATCTAATTTTGAAAGAATGATAGCACTAGCAGAAAAATCATTTGATGCCAAAAATGATCCCAACCAACTGGATGTCAATGAAGATGTCATTCATAGACTACTTCAAATTCATCCAAGTGCAGTAATTGAAAAAGATGATGGCAATGGCCCGATAATTTGGATTATCTTAATTCCTACAACAAAATTATTGATGCAACAGTTTTTAGAAAATCAAATCACTGAGAAAGAACTATTTGAAAATACGCCTCTTGGTATTGTGTATGACGCTGTTTATCTATGTTCAGCTATGACGCTTGAAGAATACAGGCTGAAAGGAATCACAAAAAATCTTTGTACTGAGGCTATTGAAAATATCAAAAAAGATAATCCTATTTCCTCACTTTTTGTTTGGTCTTTCAGTAAAGAAGGTGAACGTATTGCAGAGAAAATTGCTGCAAAAACTCAACTCAGTTTATTTAAGAAACTAGTCAACTAGATTTATTACGGCCTTCTTTTAATAGGTATGGATTGTTTCAAAACAGGCCTTTCTTGTGGTGTCATTTTCTTAACAGGTGTTTGGTTATTATTTTTTGGTATTTCATTTATACGTTGACGTGATGGTCTTTGTTCGATGGGTTTGGATTTCGTTGGCGCTTCAATTATCGGTCTTGTTTCTTTTTGAGGAATTGGCTTAGCTTCCGGATGTTGTATTTCCTGACGTGGAACTTCCTGTTGACGAGGTTGTATAACTGGTTTTTCTTTTTCTGGAACTTGTTGTTCTTGCTTTGGCGTTATTCTCTCAGGAACAGGTTTAACAGGCTGACGAATTTCTTTTTCAGGTAATTGTTTTACAGGATGATGTTCTTCTATTTCGTCTGCTTTCTTTGGATTGGCTGCGCCTTTCCAGTTTTCAAATTTTTTCGGTGCAATCGCTGCCGGCTGCAATTTTTCTGATTGTAATTCAGGTCGATAAATTTTGAGTGATGATTTTCTTACCAATTGAACAGGCGTCGTTGCATTCTCAATAGCTAGAGCATTTATTTTTTTTCCGGTAATTCTTTCTACCTCATTTCTTGCAGGTCCAGCATGATAAGAAATTTGCTGGTGCTCATCATGTTTTACATTGTCTATAACTTTTGAATCGTTTAGATATTTTATATAACCACCCATTCCTAATATTCTTTTGTCTACATCTCTTCTGCCTAAATCGTGCTGGTGAATGAAATGCCATTGTTCATGTGGTAAATAATAGCCATTGCTGAAAGCAAAATCATAGCCTATATCCGGACCTAGTGGTGCCCAACCATAATAACCCGGACAATATCTCCATGTTACCCAAGCTGCACCCCAATTGTAACCGGGAACCCATACCCAACCATAAAATGAATCATAAAACCACCTGCCATAATGAAAGGGGGCCCAACCCCAACTGTAACTGGAAACCCAAGTCCATCCATATTCCGTAAACAACCAATAACCACCGGAACTATAAGGATAAAAATTATCATGATGATGAGGAACCCATACAAAGCCATATTCATTGTTTTGAATCCATGTTCCATAAGGACTTAGTTCCCTATAAAATACATCAATACTCACTTGATGCTGGGATTTAACTTCAGTTATAAATATTATGTTGATAGTTGTGGCATATATTAATAACAAAAATATTTTGAAATGATGATGCCTCTTTTTGTTCTTCAATAACAATTGAAGTTTGCTGATCAGTAGTTTTATTTTCTGTTTCAATTGAATTATTTTTTGTGCTATTAATATTTTATTGAAACTAAAAAAACAATATCAACACCTCGCTGACCTTAAAAAGAAGATAAGATGATTAGTATTGGCGAAATTAGCGTTATCATCAAAAAATGATCTGTATAATATTTCTGCTTAATTCATAAAATATAACGCTTCGTAAGTATTTTTACAATTAGATACAAAATCAGACTATATTTTTACTTAAAAAATGACATTGAGGAATTGAAAGCATTTTATCCAAAACAAATCCGATTTTCATTTGCCTTTCTACTATTTGTTGGGAGCATCTCTTTTAAATATTCTTTTGCACAGAATAAATATTTTTATAAAGGAACAGTCATTAACAGTGAATTTAAACCAATAGAAAACGTAACCATTAAATCAAAAAATACCAATACTTATGTTGTATCTGAGGTCGATGGTACTTTTTCGTTAAGTATAGAAAAAAAAGTGGACTCTCTCGAGTTTTCTTGTGTTGGATATAATAGTCTGACAATAAATCCGAATAAAGAAACAGAAGGCATTCTGTTTATTCAAATGGAGCGTCAGACTCAAAGAATGGAAAATGTAATTGTTGGTGCGCGTGGCAAAGAAAATAATTATCTGATAAAAAAAGTTATAGTCAATAAAGAAAACAATAACCCTTCTAGATTCAATGCATACACCTATCAACGTTATACTAGAAACGAACTTGACTTTGATAATATAGATTTTGAGAAAGCTGATGGGAATGGACTAAAAAGTTTATTACTTAATACATATAGACATTTCGACAGCACTGCCAAAGAAGATAAAGAGTTGCCGGTATATTTTGCAGAAACCATTTCTAACGTAACACATTCTGTAAATCCTAAAATAGAAGATGAAATTACCATAGCTGAAAAAAATCTCGGGCTTAAAACCGATGAGCTTTTAAAAGACTTGAATAAGTTTTATGTGGTATTCAATATTTATGATGAATGGATTCCGGTATTTGATCAAACTTATGTGAGCCCGCTGAATACAAATGCGCTAAAATATTACAAGTTTACTGTAGGAGATACGTTGATTGAAAATGGCGACAGTATTGTACAAGTCAGTTTTATTCCCTTAAGAAATTATGAAAAAGCATTCAAAGGAAACCTTTGGATTAACATCTCAAATTTTGCAGTGATCAATGTAAACATGAGATTGAATAAAAATGCTAATCTCAATTTTGTCAGCGATATCAATTACAATGAAGAATATAAAAAAGTGTACAGTCCTACTAAAGAAGACAAAGTGTATATGCCTTATAAATATTTGTCTGAAATAAAATTTGAAAGTGGAATGGCATTGCTGGGAATTCCTACAAAAGCCAACAAAAAAAAGGTCAACTTCATCATCAAGAATACTACAGTAACAGCCAATATCAATCTTGCTGAATCGCCCATTAAATTATCCAACAAAGAAAAAAAGGAAAAAGAGAACCTAATCCATCTCAATAGCAATAATGAATACTGGAATAAATACCGACCTGATTCTTTAACCAATCAGGAAAAAAATATTTATGCGATGATGGATTCGTTGAAAACCAATCAACGTTTTCAAAATGAAATAAAATTGATTTCTCTAGTTGGCAGTGGTTATTGGGATATCAAAAACAAAATCAGAATTGGACCAACGGCTTCTGTTGTCAGCACCAATTCAATTGAAGGTTGGCGTTTCAGAACAGGATTTTGGACTATGCCCGGAATCAGTAAAAAATTCAATTTCAATGCTTACGCAGCTTATGGTACAAAGGATAAATTGTTAAAAGGAAATATCGGTATCAAATATATTTGGAATCAAACCAGATGGACAAAAACAACATTCAATTACAGCGCAGATTATGATTTGCTCAACAACAATGCCGACGAGCTTGATAATGATAATATCGTAAGCAGCTTCTTTCAAAAAGATGTTCCTTTTTCAAGATTGTTTATTAAAAATGCAGAAATTAAACATGAACAATATTTGAATCACAACTGGTCACTAAATAGTTCTTTGAACTTTAAAGAAATAACACCCGCATTTGATTTTAAATACAATCGATTGGTACCGGGATCTAATCATCAAGCTGATACCATTTCATATGCTACACTTCCTGTTGCGGAAGCCACGATGTCGTTTAGGTATGCGCATGACGAAACAACATTGATTTTTAATTATGATAATTTAAAACTACTCACGTTCTATCCTATTATAACAACAACATACACACATGGTTTTGCATTAAATAACAAAATGTTCAATTACGATAAACTAAGTGTGAGTTTGCAACAATGGCTGAGATTGCCGCCAAAGTTTATGCTATATTATAAAATTGAAACGGGTACGGTGATGGGTACAGTTCCATATTTATTAATGAACATACCCGCCGGAAATCAATATTTTGTAGCTAGTAAATACGTTTTCAATACAATGAATCCTTATGAATTTGTTTCCGACAGATATGTAAGTTTGCAGAGTCGTTTTCATCTAGGTGGAACGATTTTTGAAAATATTCCTTTCATACAAAAATTGGGATGGAGAGAACGATTTTCCTTCAATGCTTATTGGGGCGACATGAGCAATACAAATAAAAAATTCAATGCGGGCGCCTCATTTAATGTTCCTTCAAGAACTCCATTTATGGAAGCCAGCATTGGGGTTGAAAATATTTTTCATTTTCTCAGTGTTGAATATTTTGAAAGACTGAGTTATCTAAGCAACCCAAATATCAGTAAAAGTGGTTTGTATTTTGGAGTAACGATTGTGTTTTAAATAAATCTAAAAGTTAAAATATGCTTCTTTAACATTTCGTTGTTTACTTTTATCGATTTTCTTTTTTAGTTTCAGGCCATCAATCAAAAAATAATCTTCTTCGATTTGACAACAACTCTATAACTTATTTATTCGTCTATCCGGTTCGTTTTTTTCTATACCCAATCCTAATCAAGAATATTTAAAGTCCCTTCAATTCACAAAAGGGAAAATTGCTTTTTTGTTTTTTGAAATTAGCATTAAATGGATGAATTTGTTTCAAGTATAGGTATTTTATAGCCTGTGCATAAACCTCTTTTTCTTTTTTTCTGTAGCGAAAAATAAAACAGCACCCGATTAACGAGTGCTGTTTAGATCTAAGCATTCAACTTCGACAATGATAGGATGAAACAAGCAAACAATTTATTCAATAACCATATTAAATTCCTTTGCCTGTTTTCTTATTATCTTTTCAATTTCTGTTTCGAGCGTTGTTTTACTTTTTTGATTGATTACTTTAGCTTTCTCAGTTGCTATGAATTTATCTCTGGATGCATTCAAAGTTGTAATTTGCTTTTGAATGTCTTCTCTTTCCTTTTTCTTTTGAATCACAATTTTTTCAATTTCTGCATTGGATTTGTTTTTTAAGCTGTCTGTCAGTGTCGCTTTGTTTATTTTGGTAACAATATCTTTATCGTCATCGAATTTATCTACCATATCCCAGCTTTCGTTTTTGTATAATGCTTTATTGCTTTTTACCGTTATCCTTTTTACCTCAACAGATTTATTAACACTTCGATTTTTTGCATCTACTTGCTTTTGAGAAGCTGATTTGGAAAACCCATCATTTCCATAGGCTATATAGGTGCCGTTAAGTTTTTCATTTAATGTAATGATTGGGTCGTCATAAGGTGTTGAAATTTCTTCTATTTTTTCATTTTGGTTGATATTGGTAAAACTGCCACCACCGCATTCGTCGTTTACATTCCAATGTTCGCTGATACCCTGCATCCTATCGCCGCAATAAATGGTATTCACAATGACCCCTTTTTGTTTGGCAAGTGCACAGGCTTTTTTGTAATGCAGACTTCCTTGTAAGAAATCTTCGTTTCCTGCAATGAAAATCACCTTATAATTTCCTGGACTATTATCCCAAGCGAGATTATTTAATGATGTATAAATAACTTGTCCGCAATACTCATCCCCACCATCCGTTTTCAAAGAAAACAGCATTTCAGAAAGAGAATCAAGGTCTGTGGTGAAAGGCATCAGTTGTTTTACAAATCCAGCCCTTACGCTGTTAGTAGTCCTTCCATATTCATAAAGTGCGATTTCAATTTTTGGTGTGGCACCGTTACATTTAGCTTTCCCCATTGTGCTCACCATATTCCAAAGCTGGGCTTTTGCCTGATCAATAAGGCCGTCCATGCTATTACTCACGTCAAGTAAAATAGCGGCTTGGATTTTTTGATTGGTAGGTGGAGGATTGGTTTCGGAATTGTTGTGATGGTCTGCTTGTACACATGAAGCAGAAAATAATAAAAAGCAGAAAATGGCGATTGAGCAGATTGTTTTTTGTTGCATATAAAAATTTTCGCCCCTGATATTTTCGGCTCATGAATTCCATAATCTATAAAAGAAAAAAATGTGTATTAAGAAGATTTTAACTTTTAAGCCAAGAATTTTAATTCATATCAATGACCAAACTTAATACTTGACGCTTTTCATTCAATGTATCCATTGACCTCCATCTATTGAAGTCCATTTTCCATTTTTATTTATGAAAACCGCTGTGCTTCCTGTGCCGCAAAGTCCGGGACAC
>CANHLV010000002.1 GCA_947461495.1 Chitinophagaceae bacterium | reverse complement strand
TTAAAAGTCATAATTAAAAAATTGACCATTGAGAATGTTGCATTTTTCATTTTGAATTTTAAATTTTGAATTTGAAATTTATACTCGTGAATTCGTGGTTACAATTTTCGCATCAATCATTTTGGACTTCACCCACCGTTAAAAACGGTGGGCTAAAAAAAATATTCTTTACTTATTATCTTATCAATTTCAAATAAATCACATTCGTGAATTCGTGGTTATAATTTTCGCTACAATCATTTTTTATTTTTTACTTTTAAATTTTGACTTTAACTAAAGTAGCATAATCAAAAAAAGTAACTCTACTACGTATTTCTACAGTACTTCCAATGTTTTTATACTTAATTTCAAAAATATTTCAGCTCTCAGATAATATTATTTTTCTTTTAGCGTATAATAGATGTACCCAAAACGAAGGTTCGTTTTAAATCCGTAATGAAAACTAAATTATCCAATTTTATCCAATGAAAAGATCAATGGTTTCCTACTCCTAATGAAAAGTAAGAGTTAAAAAACAACAAACTGAAACCATAGAAAGAGCCCCGGACTTGATTCGGGGTTCTTGTTTTATATTACCAACCATAATCAAAAATAAACAGATTGATTATATTTGCGCATGCCTTTAGTAGTATGTATCGGAGCTGTTTTAATTGATGAGTTATATCATTGTAATGAATCCATAATTCAATCCACCTCCAATCCATCTTTATATAAAAAAAATATTGGTGGCGTAATGGGAAATATCGCCAGGCATCTTTCACTATTAGATATCAATACCGAATTTATTACTGTTTTAGGTAATGACACTGATGCCAATTATATCATTGATCATTTTGCTCAATTAGGACTTTCACTAAAATATTCCGTTCGTGCTGATGCAGCAACTGGTAAATATGTTGCCATTCATGAACCGAATGGACAATTATATACTGCAGTATGCACAGATACATTAACCCATTTGGTTACAGCAGATTTTCTTGAAAGCAAAAAAGATGTTTTTAAATCTGCTGATTTATTAGTTGCTGATACCAATTTAGAAATAGAAGCACTTATATGGTTAACTAATTTTTCATTTAAGGAAAATAAGAAACTGATTATTGAGCCGGTTTCTGTTATCAAGGCAAGAAAAATAAATGAAATGCTATTGAACGGTGTTTTCATGATTACGCCTAATGAAGTTGAATTACAATCGATATCGCAAGACGGAAATACGAACAGTGATCAACATTCAGCTTCATTATTAGAAAAAGGAATCCATCAAATTTGGGTAAGAAAGGGTAGTGAGGGTTCAGTTATTTATAATCGTGATTCTAAAATGGAATTAGGCGTCCCGGATATCAATATAAAGGATTCAACAGGAGCTGGTGATGCAGCTTTAGCAGGATGGATATTTGCCCACCTTAATGATTATAATGAACCCGATTGCTTAAAAATAGCACATAGTTTTGCCATGGATATTTTGCAAATTGAAGGAGCAGTTGATACTGCTGTGACAAAAGAAAAATTACTTTCATCTTTTAGAAAATATTATTATGAACATGAATAATTATTTAGTTATTAAGTCTGAAGTTCAAGAGGCGATTGATAACAATATACCTATAGTTGCGCTTGAATCGACCATAATTTCTCACGGCATGCCTTTTCCCAGAAATGTGGAAACGGCTTTGAGTGTTGAAAATGCAGTTAGAAAAGAAGGTGCCATTCCTGCTACTATTGCCATTAAAGATGGGAAATGCTTTGTAGGATTAACAATTGATGAGATTAATTATTTTGGTAAAGAGCCTAATGTTTGGAAAGTGAGTTTAAGAGATATGCCTTATGTGATTTCTCATAAATTACCTGGAGCCACTACTGTTGCTGCAACGATGAGAATTGCATCGATGGCCGGCATAAAAATATTTGCTACAGGTGGCATTGGCGGTGTACATAGAGGTGCCGAAATGAATATGGATATTTCTGCCGACTTAACTGAAATGGCGAATACCAATGTAGCTGTTGTTTCTGCAGGTGTGAAATCTATTTTGGATATTGGACTTACTTTAGAATATCTTGAAACACAGGGCATTCCTGTTGTTACCTATGGGCAAAGCGAGTTTCCAAGTTTTTATTCCGGAAAAAGCGGATTTATTTCGCCACTTAGAATAGATACTGCTGATGAAATGGCAAAGATGCTAAAAGTAAAATGGACGATGGGTTTGAATGGCGCAGTATTGATTGCCAATCCTGTACCTGCTGATCAGGAAGTTGATGCCCAAACAATTGAAACGCATATTCAACAAGCGTTAGCTGCTGCTAAAGAAAATGATATTACAGGAAAAAAAATCACACCTTTTTTATTGAAGCATATTGCTGATCATTCAAAAGGGGAGAGTCTTGATGCCAATATTGCTTTGATTCATCACAATGCTAGTCTTGCTGCAAAAATTGCTGTAGCTTTTGAAAAAGAAAATAATCATTAGGATAATTATTTTAAACGATAGTCTACTTTTAAAGTAATCACGGCGGTTTTTAATTTACTGCTGGTATTGAATGCGCCGCCATAACTGTAATCTTCATTTTGGTTTTTTCCGGTGATTTGGAAAACACCCATTGTAGCTTTATTCAAGCCTTTAATAGATGAGCCGCTGTTACCTGCAATTGTTTCTGCTCTGTTTTTGGCATCTGCACTCGCTTTGGCTAGTAAGTCGATTTTTAACTCATTCAATTTAGTGTAATAATATTCTGGTGTATTGGAGTTGAGTTGAATGTCTTTTTCCAGTAATTCTGTAATTTCTCTTGATAATTTTTCTACTTTTTCAATTTCTTTGGATTCTACACGAACACTTTCGGTAAGTGAATAACCCGAAAAATCCGCACTAATTTCATTTCCTTTATCATCATATTTTCTTTGATAATTTTTATTCATGCTTACAGAAGAGAAAATAATTTCTTTTTCAGCAATACCTTTTGAAAGCAGATAAGATTTAATGGCATTTTCATCCTGTTTCAAATTTGCATAAGCATCTTTTAACGTATATGCGTCTCTGCCGAAAGAACCGCCCCAAACAACAAGGTCGCTGGTAAAATCTTTCTCAGACATACCCGTAACTGAAATAGTTTCCGCTGCTCTGAATTTATATTTATAAGATTCTCCTGCAATAAATAGTCCGGCAATAATGGCCAAACAAATCGCTATTGTACTAATATGATTCTTCATATAAACTGTTTGTAAATTAATATGATACAATTTAACCCAATTATATCATTTATTAAAAATTATTCATCACAAATACAATAACATAGAAATTAAATCGTTTTAAATGGTATAAATCTATGTATATGAAAAAAATAAGCACCATTTTCACGTCATTTGTTGCAGGGACATTATTAATTAGCTCCTGTTCAACAAATAAAATCATGACAAATGATAAAGATCAGGTAAAAAAAGAACTGACAAATACATCGTCAACATCATTTGTAAAAAAGAAAGACGGAACAATAGTATTTTACAACTCCCTTGAATTGAAGAAAGGAGTATTTACTTCGCCTCATTTATTGGCAAATGGTAAAATAAAAATTATGCCTAGTGAAATCGTCTCATATCAAAATCAAGATCATTATGCAGTTTCTCAAAATACATTCAGCAATGGCAGAAAAAGCTTTGTTGCCGTAAAAACTTTACCTGGATTTGCAGTAAGAGTAGTAAAAGGAAAACTAAACATTTATTGTAAACAATTCTTCAATGGAAGAGCAGCCATTGATGAATTTTATATTCAAGCCGGAAATGAAGGGAAAATATGTTTGTATTCTCCAGAATTAATGAAGGAGTTAATTAGAGATAATAATGTTGCATTAAATTATTTTAATCAAATTGAAGACTTGAATGATTATTCAAAAAAATTACAGACAACAGCTGAAATATTCAACAATGGAATGCTGATGTCTAAAAATTAGTTATAGGATAAATTAAGTGTGTTTTTTTAATTGCATCTTTAAACCCGGGTTTACTTCTGTAATGCCTGGGTTTGATGTTTTATATCATGTAAGAGTAATGGTATTAATCCTAATTTTAAATAAAAAATGCGTGCCCCATTTTTTATAGCTTCACTTTTTTCTATTTGCATTTTAATTGTCTGCTGCAGTAATGACAACCACAAACAAACTAAGGAATGTAATCATATCCAGCCTGCAGGTCGCATCCCTGATTTAAGTATTCCGGGAAGTTTTATCAAAACGAATGAAATCATTTTAGATAGCAATGATATTGTAAAATTCATTGATAGCTTTCCTAAATTCAAAACAATTTCAACTGAATTGAATATTTTTTATAAAAAAAGAAAATATGCTTTGGCATGGTTTGATAAATCCGAAATGACCGAACCTGCGCAGCATCTATATAACAGTGTGATTAATATCCAATCTGATGGCTTGCCTGATAAAATTTTATACAAAGAAAAATTGATTCTTTTAAAAGAAGGTTATGAGGTCGATCCGATAAAAAAAAATCAACTTGAGATCATGCTTACAGCTCAATATTTAAGTTATGCAAAATTGGCTTGGAATGGACTAAGTAAACAACAGCTAACTGCCATTAACTGGTACTTACCCAGAAAAGAAAGTAGCTATTCAGAACTTTTAGATTCATTGTTGAAAGGAAAAGATGTTTTAGAAAAAACTCCAGTTTATTATCAATATGATTTACTAAAAAAACAACTACAAAGGTTTGCGACAATTAAGCTTCAAGGCGGCTGGTTGATAATAGAAAATATTAAAAAAAAATATGACAAAGGAGATACAGCAACTGCTATTTCAAAAGTAAAACGAAGACTCTTTATTACTGGCGAATATAAACAAAATGAATTTGGTAATGTATTTGATTCGGTATTGAAACAAGCCATCATCTCATATCAGCAATCAACTGGTGTAAAAGAAACCGGTCTGATTACACCTGAATTGATTACATCTTTAAATATTCCTGTTGAAAAGAGAATTGAAGATATTATTGTAAACATGGAACGTTGCAGGTGGTTACCTGTAGAATTGGGGCATGCTTATTTATTAATCAACATTCCTGAATATAGGGTTCATTTGTTTGAACATGATAGCTTACAATGGGATATGAAAATTGTTGTTGGTAAAAGTAAAAATCGGACAGCTATTTTCAGTGGGGAAATAAAATATGTAGTGTTCTGTCCTTATTGGAACATACCCGCCAGTATATTAAAAAAAGAAATTTTACCGGCTATAAAAAGAAATCCGAATTATTTAAACAAGCATCATATGGAATGGCATGATGGGGGAGTTAGGCAATTACCTGGTGCCGATAATGCGCTTGGACTCGTAAAGTTTTTGTTTCCAAATTCACATAGTATTTATCTTCATGATACACCATCAAAATCATTGTTTGAATCTGATAAAAGGGCATTTAGTCATGGTTGTATCAGATTGGCAGAACCAATGATGCTTGCAAAATATTTATTGAAAAATGATGAAAAATGGGATGATGATAAAATTGTAGCAGCGATGTCAGCTGGTACTGAAAAATATGTGGTTATAAAAAATCCACTACCTGTTTATATCACCTATCTCACAAGTTGGGTGGATAATAAAGGAACATTACAATTCAGAGATGATGTATATGAATTGAATAAAAGATTACTGAAAATGATTTTAGATAAGCCTGTTTTATAATTGAGGCATTATCTTCTTCTGTCATTAAAACCACCACGGTCTCTGTTGAAATTACCGCCTCCACCATTTCCACCTCTGTTAAAGCCGCCACCAGAACGAGGAGGGGCAGCTCTTTCCTCTGCTTCTTTTACGACTAATGGTTTTTTGCCTAATGAAATATCATGTAAACTATCTATGGCTTCTTGTCCTTCCTCTCTATTTTGCATTTCAACAAAAGCGAAACCTTTACTTTTTCCTGTTTCTTTATCAATAGCAACTTTTGCAGAAACTACTACTCCAAATTTTTCAAAAATTTCTTCCAGTTCTGCATCATCGAGATCATAGGGTAATCCGGCAACAAAAATCTTCATATTTTCATTTTTTTGTGAATGTACATAACTTATTTGGCTGATAAAAAAATAAGTTTAATTATTTATCTATCTGTATTAAATAATGTTCAAATCACCTGGAACTGCTTTGATTGGTTTCCCATGATGAAATGATAAAAACCGGATTTCATTCCAATGATTCTAATTTGAAATCCAAAAAAACTATTTGATAAATTCCCTTTTCGAATAACGATTCCAAACTCGTTTTTGATAATGTAGTCGTTATTCTCGAAATGGCCTTCGGTGTTTTGGATGGTTAACAGAGAATCCTGATGTACCATCATAGGATTAAGGATTAGCATTTGAGGTTTTGACATGGGATATAGATTTATTGGCGGTGACTATTGCGTATTATTATTTATTTTTCTTACTACTGAATATCTCAATTGAATAATAAATAGATAACAAGCTTTGATCTTTCAAAGGAATGTGAATTGAAACCGGACAAAATGGATTAATTACATTAATTCAAGTTAGTTAGTTTTTCAATGGATGATGAATAAAAGGATTTGGAAAAAAAACAAACATATTATTTTAAAACCCGATGATCAGTCAGGAATTGCTTTCTTTAGGATATTGTAATTATTCTGTTATGGATTCCATGTATGGTAATGGATTACTGCCATTCAAGGGATAGTTGGATTGTTGGTTGATCAGGTAAGTGAAGAAAGGTTAGGGGCTTCTTCACTTAGTTACTTTTCAATAACTGTGCCAAACTGAAACTTTTTTATTTTTTATGAATTTATTTTTTGAGTCGCCTGACCATCAAAAAAATAATATCCATAATGTTTGTTAATAAATAAAATAAAAGAGTAAAACATTCGTTTATTAGAAGGTAACAGCCATAATTTTCAAAATTTAAAACTCTTTAATTAAGCCGTACCCTTTCTTTAAAAATCATGTTTAGGAAAGGAAAAATTTCTCAATATCGCAAAAAATCAAAAAACGATATTGGATTACATGGCCGTTGCTAACCTAAAACAGGCAAACGCCTCAAAAACTTACAGCTTTCTGTAAGTTTTTTTTATTTTATCCATGAGCCCCCTATTAACTCAGCATTTGCAGTTATTATTGTCCATTAAAAAAATGAAAAAGTTTCGACTTTAGCCAATTTTCTAATAAAACAAAATATTGAGGTTGCAGTATTTTTCCTTGTAATAGATTTCAACTGAAAATTCCGGAGTAAATAATTATTTTTGCTTCAAAATATAAAAATAATGAGTGAAATTAAATTGACTACAGGCAAAATGTTAACTAACAAAGGATTGCTAATATTTGAATTATACGATGATGATGCACCTGCAACTGCTGAAAATTTCAAAAAACTGATACGTTCTGGATATTATAACGGATTGACATTCCATAGAGTAATACATGAATTTGTGGTTCAAGGTGGCTGCCCTGATGGTACGGGTGCAGGTGGACCCGGCTATGCCATTCGTTGTGAAACAAGTGGAAGCAAGCAGATACATGACCGTGGTGTATTTTCTATGGCACACCGAGGTCTAAATACTGGAGGATCACAATTTTTCATCTGTCATAATAGGGCTAATACCAAACACCTAGATGGCGTTCATACTTGTTTTGGTAGAGTTACAGAAGGACTGGATATTATTGACAAGATTCAGCAAGGCGATATCATGGTTGAAGTAACTTTAAATGAATAGGTTAAATTATCCACATTTAATTTTATTTTCAATAATATTCATATAAAATTAAAAATCAATTACTTAAAATAAAATAAAATATTTATTTAAAAGATTTCTTCCAATTAATGTGGATTTTGAATTTTCATAGAGTATCTTAGTATTTCTAATAAATAACCTATTAAAATGCTATTCAAAACTAATTTACGTGGTCTGTACTTTCTGTGTCTATTACTTTCCATAATTTATTCGAGTACATCAGCTCAAAATAGTATAAAGCCTAAAATACAAGGTGCTAATATATATGCCGGCATCGAGGTTGGTTCTAAAGGTGTAAAAATGAGCATGATTGAAATTACCGGAAGTGGTATAAAAAATGGTAATTTCAGAATTATTAAAGACACCTCCGTAAATACGGATTTCATTTCTTTTACCAAAGAATCTTTCACTAAAACTTTAAACGGGTTGACTGGCTTATTTAATACAGCATATAATAATTATCAAATCCCTTCAGAACGAATTTTTACAGTTTTCAGCAGCGGCGTAAAGGTTGTAGCAGAAAGAGAGAATAAGTCACAATGGATTAATAATATGGCTGATTCTTTTAGAAAAGCTATTAATGAGTCCTCTCGCATTATGAATCCCATTGAGGTTATTGATGAAGCAAAACTATCTCATTTAGGAATTGTACCTGTTGCCAAAAGATATACTACATTTTTAATTGATATTGGCAGTGGAAACACAAAAGGAGGTTATTTCCCCTCTGGTAATACTAAAGATTTTAAATTGTTTCAACTCACTTGGGGTACTAAGAGTATATCCAATGCAACTGAAAAAAGACTTGACGAGGATAAATCCTTGGATAATTTCAACAAACAAATGAATCGAGTCCTTTCTGGACCTGCCGAAGAAGAAATTACTTATGCTGTTAATGTAAGTGACGCTTACAATATGAGCGACAACATTGCATTTAGTGGAGGAATTGCTTGGGCAACTGCTACTTTAATTTTCCCTGAACTAGCAGAAAACCCGGTTATTCCTATTACATATGATGATGTGGTGAAATTTAATCAACGTATATATAGAGATTATGCTTCACTTTCAGACTCTGCCATTGTTAGGAACATTACAGACAATAATATCGACAAAAAGCAAATTTCAGCTACGGTAAAACAAGTAAATAAAGTTTTTGACCAACGTGCGCTATTATCAGGAACTGGATTGTTATTGAAAATAATGCGACAGTTTGAGGGCGTTTATGAAAAAAAACAGTTCTATTTTGTAAAAAACGGGCAGGTCGGCTGGATCAGCGCATTTGTTAATCAATCATTATCAGAATAATAAAACTCATTTTTCTCATCTGCATCATTTTCTGTAAATGAAAGACACTAAATCCTTACTGCTTTTAATCGTTTCTTTATTGCTTATCATAGTTTCCTTGGCACTGTTATGGACATGGGGATATAATTACGGAAGGGAAAAAGCCAGACCAATCATTGTAACCAGAGATACTTTTCCTGCAGAAATTTTGTCTGAAGACTCAATGAATGAAGTCCTCAATCAGACAGTTGGAAACTTAAATAACCTTGACTCTACTTTGACGAAAATTGATTCATTAAAATTAGATATCTCACAAAAAATTAATGAATTTTACAAAATTAGAGATGAAATTGCTGCAATGAAAAGCATTTCTAATAAAAATGCCGAGAAAAACATCAATGATTTGTTATTAAAAGTTGATGAATTAAGCTCTCAAAATCAAGCCATTATTAAAGAAAATCAGAGGCTAAGTGCTTTAGTTTCAGGCAAAAAAGATGTATCAACTCCTGAAAAATCAAATAACAATAATAATCGCTCTCCTCAGAATAATATTAATAATCAAAAAACAACACCAAACATATCTTCAGATAAATCAAAAAAGTCTACTACTCCCAAAATAATCGAAAATAATATTATTGTAAAATCTTCAAATAACACTCCTAATAAATCAAAAACAAAAGTTGATTCTTCTAATTCACAAAAAACAAAAATTATAAACCAAAATACAGATATCAAGCTGATAAAAAGCAGTCCCAAAAAACAAGAGAAAGCAATACCAGTAAAAGCTACAGTTAACAATAAAGCCAATACTGCATCTTTTTTTGCGTTATCATCTTTAGATGTAAAGGGTTTATATGAAGATGACAATAAGTATCTTGAAACAAATTTGGCTACCCAAACCAATAAACTCAGTGGCTCATTTGAATTAAAAAATTTACATTCCGAAATTAAAAATGGAGATATTCATATTGTGATTACCAAGCCTGATGGAAAATTACTTCAATCATCCACTTGGGATGCAGGTACTTTTGAAACTGATAATGGAAGAAGAATTTATTCAACGAAAGTAAAGTACAGTTGCGATATCGGCGAAACAAAAAAACTAAATTTTTCAATAAACGCAGATCAATATCCAAGAGGAAATTATTCAATCGATTTTTATCAAAATGGTTATATAATTGGTAAGACAGTTAAAGCATTAGAATAGCTCTAATTCAAGCAAGCAAATGGAATTTAATTTTTTTGAAAAATATTATCGAAACGAATTGAACAAAGACAAGATTAAAATAGAAACTGAGGAATGCTAATTCCCCCAATTAATAAGCACTTCGAATTATGAAAGCCGCAACTATTAAGGAAATAAAATCTGCATTGGAAACTATGTCTAATGATGATTTGGTTTCTTTTAATTTACGACTTGCGAGATATAAAAAAGAAAATAAAGAATTGCTTACGTACTTATTATTTGAATCCTTTGATGAAATTGGTTACGTTAATGCCATTAAATCAGAGATAGATGCCGGTTTTAATGAATTAAAAGACTTCAGTGTTTACATTATCAAGAAAAAATTAAGAAAAATTATCAGACTAGCTTCAAAATTTATTCGTTACAGTTCAGTCGATACAACGGAGGTTGAAATACTGATTTACTTGTGTCAAAAAATAAATGAATCAAAAATCCCTCTTGAAAAAAGTACTGTATTGATGAATCTGTATTTATCTTTAAAAAAGAAAATAATCACAGCAATTGACTCAATGCATGAAGATTTACAATATGATTTTAATCTTCAAATAAAAAAATTAGTTTAACCCAGATTTTGCAGTTGAAATCTATTACAAGAAAAAAATGCTGCAAAGACAAGCGTTTGCTTGATATTTTGATCTCAACATAATTCATTATACTTTCGTCCAAAAATCGGCTCAAACACCCGTCTTTATTGCCTTTTTTCCTTTCATCACGATTCCAACTGCAAAATCCGGGTTTAACAACAATAGCATAATTACATCACATGTCTGTAATAGAAAACCGGAATCATTAATAATTCCGGTTTAATAATTTTTAATCTATTACAATTTACTTTCCAGATTTTTTTGTGGGGGTTTGCTTTGGTGAATTAATTTTTTGTTTGTTTAATACCACATATGTTTCTGCTAATTTAACTGCTTCAAATGCATTGACAAATGCACCTGTTTTTGAAAGTTCACTCAACATTTTTTTATCCTCGGTGCCAGGAACTCTTACCTCTTCATTACACTTAATTGCAGATTTTTCGATAATTTCTTTTAATTGCTTTGCAGTGAGACTAGGGTAATATTCCAAAGTAAGTGCTGCAATACCGGCTACAACCGGACAAGCCATACTTGTTCCACTTGCATTTCCATATGTAGTGCCTCCTGGAATAGTAGAGTAGATGCTTACGCCAGGCGCGAATACATCTACTTCCTGCTTGCCGTAATTACTGAATGATGCTGTTAATCCTCCATTTTTTTCATCTCCGCTGGCACCTACAGTAATAACATTGTTTGCTTTTCCGGATCCATCTTCAAAAATAGGATTTGGAAAATTATCAAGTGTATCAATATTTTTAGCATCATTGCCAGCTGCATGAACTAATAATACGCCTTTTTTATCTGCATATTTGAAGGCTTCATCAACCCATTTTTTCTCAGGAGAAAAATCTTTACCAAAACTCATACTGATGATTTTAGCGCCATTGTCAATTGCATAACGAATTGCATTGGCAATGTCTTTATCATGTTCATCACCATCAGGTACAGCACGCAACATCATAATGCTAACATTGTCAGCAATGCCATCAATTCCTTTCTCATTGTTTCTGGCAGCACCTATGATGCCTGAGCAATGGGTACCATGAAATGGTGTTGCCGCCATAATATCATTGTTGCCGTAATTTCTGTCATTGAGATTAGATTCGTCATCTTTAACCACATCACTTCTGTAAGTAGGAGGTGCTACTGTTGCCGTTTCTGCTTTACGAAGTTGTCCTCCTATTTCGTCCAAAAGTTGAGTATTGGTGATTTCATAACTATTATTGGCTTTGCTGATATTTAAAATCAATCCTTTCGCCATTTTTCCATTTGGGTCAGTCGTATTGTTAGATTTCAAATCTTCGCCATTGTATTCATCTTTACCTATTTCTTTTCTCAATACAGAATCTCCAGTAAGAAATTTAGGAAAAAGCATTTTTAAATAGCCGATCTCTGCTTCATCGACTTCCCCAACAACTTTGTCTTTTGCTTTTTTGTACAGGACATAGGATTTTTTGTCGGAGGGTGATAGCGAATCAACATTTACTTCCTTACCTTCCCATTTGCTTTTTAATTTGTGGTAAACACGAGCGCCCTCATAACTGTCTTCTTTCACATTTTTGCCATCTTTGCCACCTAGAAAATTCCAGCCATGTATATCATCGATATAGCCGTTCTTATCATCATCTTTACCATTGCCAGGGATTTCTTTAGGATTTGTCCAAAGTACAGGTTTCAAATCCTCATGTAAAGTGTCGATACCGCTGTCAATCACCGCAACAACTACTTTCTTACTTTTTAAATTCTTTGATTTCAAAAAATCATATGCTTTATTTAGACTGATGCCATTGAAACCAGTTTCGGTTTTATCCAACTGATGCCAATTATTTGGTGCTTTTTTTTCTGTGCCTTCTGAGCTTTGTGCAAAAGATGAAGCACCAATTAACAATCCCGATACTAATAACGCGTAAGTTTTTATCATTTTTTATTTTTTTAGTCTGTGAAATTATCTGATAGATTGCATTTTTTAAAGGAAATCAGATAATTTGGGAAATCTTTACAAATCAAATTTAATGCCTTGTGCTAATGGCAATTTGTCTGTATAATTAATCGTGTTTGTTTGACGTCTCATATACACTTTCCAAGCATCGCTACCACTTTCTCTGCCGCCGCCGGTTTCTTTTTCTCCGCCAAAAGCGCCACCGATTTCAGCACCGGAAGTTCCGATATTGACATTAGCTATACCGCAATCGCTTCCTGATTGAGAAAGGAATTTTTCGGCTTCAAGAAGATTTGTAGTAATGATAGAAGAGGAGAGTCCTTGTGGTACACCATTTTGTAAAGCAATCGCTTCATCCATGGTTTTGTATTTCATGATGTAAAGAATCGGAGCAAATGTTTCGTGTTGTACGATTTCGAAACTATTTTTTGCTTCTGCAATACATGGTTTTACATAACAACCGCTTTCATATCCTTTGCCTTTGATAACACCACCTTCAACCAGAAATTTTCCGCCTTCGGCTTTGCATTTTTCAATCGCTGCTAGATACATATCAACTGCATCTTTATCAATCAATGGACCCACATGATTTTTTTCATTCAAAGGGTTGCCGATTTTCAATTGCTTATAGGCGTGAGCCAATTTATCTTTAAACTTGTTATAGATTTTTTCGTGGATGATTAGCCTTCTTGTAGTAGTGCATCTTTGTCCTGCGGTTCCAACAGCACCGAAAGTAGCAGCAGTCATGGCAATATTCAAATCAGCATTTTTTGAAATAATAATGGCGTTGTTACCACCCAATTCCAATAAGCTTCTTCCCAATCTTTGACCTACAGCAGCCGCAACAGCTTTACCCATTCTGGTACTTCCAGTTGCTGACACCAATGGCACTCTCGTATCATTGCTCATCCATTCACCCACTTCTCTGCCGCCACTTACTAAACAACTTACACCTTCCGGTACATTATTTTTCTTGAATACAGTTTGAATAATTTTCTGACAGGCAATTCCACACAAAGGTGTTTTTTCACTGGGTTTCCAAATACATACATCACCGCAAATCCATGCCAACATGGTATTCCAACTCCAAACCGCAACAGGGAAATTGAAAGCAGATATTATTCCTACGATTCCTAATGGATGATATTGTTCATACATTCTGTGTCCCGGCCTTTCACTATGCATGGTCAATCCGTGCAACTGACGTGATAAACCAACCGCAAAATCACAGATGTCAATCATTTCCTGAACTTCGCCTAGGCCTTCCTGTAAGCTTTTGCCCATTTCATAACTAACCAGTTTGCCTAATGGCGTTTTATATTTTCTTAGCTCTTCGCCAATTTGTCTTACGATTTCTCCTCTTTTGGGAGCCGGCCAAGCGCGCCATTCCTCAAATGCTTTTTGAGCAGTAGCTACAACAGTTTGATATGATTTTTCGTCTGCAGCAATAACGGATCCAATCAATTTGCCATCGACCGGAGAATATGATTCGATTACTGCGGCTTTGGTTTTTATCCATGTGTTACCTGTAGATACACCGGGATTACTTCCTTGTATCTGTAATGTTTTGAGAAAGTCCATTTATAATGATTTTTATTTAGTCGCAAAGGTACAAACTTATGGAGGCAATTTGTGAAAAAGTCATAAGATTTGAAGGGAATCAAATTGAGATGTTAATCGGAGTTCAAATTCAAAATTTAAAAGTAAAAAGTAAAAAAAGAAGTGATCAATTTTGACTTTTAAATTTTTCTCAATATTGCTCTTTCTGATTTGGAAAATCTCCTGATTTTACATCAGTTATGTATTGCTTTACAGCTGTATTAATCTGTTCATGAAGATTGAGGTATTTTCTCAGAAATCTAGGTTTGAATTCAGTATTGATGCCGAGCATATCATGCATGACCAATACCTGCCCATCGCAAGCTCCGCCGGCTCCGATTCCAATTGTAGGAATATGTAAACTTTCTGATACTTCTTTGGCCAATGCTGCAGGGATTTTTTCAAGAACGATAGCAAAGCATCCGGCCTCTTGTAACAACAATGCATCCTTTTTTAATTTGATGGCTTCCGCCTCTTCTTTGGCTCTCACGGTATAAGTTCCGAATTTGTAAATACTTTGTGGCGTTAACCCTAAATGTCCCATTACGGGGATACCTGTGCTTACAATTCTTTTTACAGATTCAACAACTTCCTCACCTCCTTCCAATTTTACAGAATGACCACCGGTTTCTTTCATGATTCTAATCGCTGAATTCAATGCTTCCTTTGAATTGCCTTGATATGAACCAAAAGGCATATCGACAACAACAAGGCATCGTTTTATTCCTCTAACAACGCTCTGTGCATGATATATCATTTGATCTAGGGTAATA
The DNA here is from genome assembly GCA_947461495.1 of Chitinophagaceae bacterium. GTDB lineage: Bacteria > Bacteroidota > Bacteroidia > Chitinophagales > Chitinophagaceae > Ferruginibacter. Next base: position 9,642 of record CANHLV010000002.1, on the reverse strand, counting down.
GGCAAGGTGGTTTCATGACCCGCCATTACATTACTGGCGCTATCGCCAACCAAAATGATATCAATAGCAGCTTCATCGAATAATTTGGCAAACGAAAAATCATAAGCCGTGATCATTGAAATTTTCTCGCCACTTTCCTTCATGACCTGAAGGGTGTGTGTAGTGATTTTCTTTACTTCTTTGTGAACAGACATAATAAAATAAAATTGAAATGGATTTGCGAATGGGGATAAGGCTCTGCGTTAGAATAAAACAAATCCGTGAAAATCGCTTGAGGATGTAAATGTAAGAAGTTATTTGCTTTTTTGGAAAGTTATGTGTTTCAAAGGTTCAATATGTTCAAAAGGTTGACATCTTGAACTTATTGAACCTTTTGAACGTTTCAAACCTATTTTTTCAGCTCCTCCCACAAATGATGTATCAAGCCATCTGCTAATCCGATTTTTGGGACATAAATTTCTTCTGCATTGGCCCATCTCATGGCATTTACATATACCTGTAATGCAGGAACAATAACATCTGCACGGTCTTCGCGTAAGTTGTATAATTGAATTCGATCTTTTAAATTGACACTACTTAACTCTTTATAATAATCTCTGAGTAAGTCGATACTGAGCGGCTTACCATCTTTTTTCTTGCTCATGGAAAAAACCTTATTGATATTTCCGCCACTTCCAATTGCAATAATATCCTTATGAGATCTAGTAGCTTGTTTGATGTTCTCCTTCATCGATTCCCATTCTTTCTCAAGAACTAGTCCTTTTAAAAGTCTGATGGTGCCTATATTGAATGATTTTTTAAAACTCAATTTCCCGTTTCCAAAAACTGAAATTTCTGTACTTCCACCACCAACATCTATGTACATATAGCTATGGTCTTTATCCATGTTTTCTGCTATATGGTTCTCATAAATAATATTGGCCTCCAATTCTCCTGAAATAACTTCAATATCAAGGCCGGTTTCTTTTTTTACAATCGACAAGATTTTATCTGCATTTTTAGCATCACGCATGGCACTAGTGGCACAAGCTTTTATAGCATCCACATGATAGGCATTGATTAAATGTCGGAATGCTTTTAATGTTTGAATCAGCATTTGTGTTTTTTGTTCTGAAATGACACCGTTTTCAAAAACATCAAAGCCTAGTCTCAAGGGAACTCGAATTAAATTCAACTTGTTAAATGCAATTTCTTTTTCAGTACCATCGGTAACTTCGGTGATCAAAAGTCTTGCTGCGTTACTACCTATATCTATTGCGGCTAATCTCAATTATATTGTTTGAAGTGCAAATTTGGGAAAAATAATTTTGAACGCTAAATTAATCTATCCACCAAATGTGATTAATGAATTAGCAACAAGCATACATGACAATTGTCATCAGATATATAAATCAGGTATTACAGCACTGCCTCTTTTCTTGTGTAGGTAATTATAAATATCTACTTGAGATCTTACTTTTTTTGTATTTCTAGGATTAACATAAATATTTTGTTGATCATTATCCAGTATTCTAGCTTTAATGTTGTCTTTCAATTGAATGTTTAAAATATCTTTCAATTCACTCATTAAATTTTTATCAATAACCGGACAAGCAGCTTCTACTCTGTGATCAATATTTCGGACCATCCAGTCTGATGATGCAATAAAAACTTTTTCATGCCCGCTATTATGAAAAATCATTACCCTTGCGTGTTCGAGATATTCATCAACAATACTCACAGCTTGAATTGGAATTTTAAATTTTTTATTCTCAGTATACATGCAACAAATGCCTCTTATGATCATTTTGATTTCAACACCTGCTTTTGCTGCGACATAAAGTTTTTCAATCAATTGCTCATCACTCAGAGAGTTTAATTTTAATGTTATGGCAGCTTTTTTTCCATGGATAGCGTGTTTTGTTTCTTTTTCAATAAGAAGTTCCAATTGTTTTCGCATTCCGGTTGGACAAATCAAAAGTGTTTTACAGGATTTAAGTAGTGAAATATTGATTTCAGGACTTTCAAGATATCTGAAAATTTTATTAGCATCTGCCATAATGCTGTTATTAGATGTTAACAAGCAATGATCGCCATAGGCGAGAGCTGTTTTTTCATTTAAATTACCGGTACTCACAAATCCGTAATGTGTGATGCTGTTTTCAATTCTTTTTTTAATCACGCATAATTTTGCATGTATTTTCATTCCGGGAACACCTAATAAAACTTTTACGCCAGCTTCTTCCAATTCGGCCTTCCATTCCAAATTAGCTTCTTCATCAAATCTTGCCCTTAGCTCAATCATTACTGTAACTTCTTTTCCGTTTCTTACAGCGTTAATGAGGGCATTGATAATTTTGGATCTTGAAGCAAGGCGGTAACAGGTGATTTTTATACTGATGACATCGGGATCAATAGCCGCTTCCCTCAACAAGTCGATGATACTATTAAAAGAATGATAGGGGAAATGCAGCATAACATCTTTTGCCAATACAACTTTAGAAACACTGTTTTTATTTCTGAGTTGAGGATGCGTAAATGGTTCTTTACGTGAGTTGATTTCATTGAAAACAGCAGATGGGAAATCCATAAAATCTTTAAAATTATGAATTCTCCCTCCTGGGATAAGGTTGTCTTTATGAGTAAGCCCGATTCTTCCAATAATATAATTTAACAAAGCAGGAGGTATCTCACGATCATATACCAACCTTACGGGTTTACCTTTTTTTCGATTTTTTAAACCCTTCTCTATTTTTTGAATAAATGAAGTAGAAATATCGTTGTCAATGTCAATTTCTGCATCTCTAGTTACTTTAATTGCATATGCCGAAAACGTATCATAACCAAAAAATGAAAAAATATTGGGAAGACAATACCTAATGATATCTTCTAATAAAATGATTTGTTTTTCATTGTTTTTTGAGGGTAGAATTACAAATCTCGATAAACTTTTTGTAGGTACTGGGATCAAGGCATATTTCTGTGAAATTGATTTATCCTTTCTGGATAAAGTACAAGCAAGGTATATATATTTATCACTAAGAGCAGGAAAGTTGGTAATACTTTCAATCATTAATGGAACGATATGGCTTCTGATCTGGTCGTTAAAATATTTAAGAATAAATTTTTGTTGCTGAATGTTGAGTTTTTTTTCATTTGCAAGAAAAACTTTTTGTTTTTTTAACTCTCTCAATATTTCATTCCAGATTTGATCAAAATCTGATTGAAGGGTAAGTACTTTTTCTTGAATATTTTCAAGGATGCTTTCCGGGTCTAATTCCAGATGCATTCTTGATTTAGCTCCAATTTGCATCATTCTTTTTAGCGTTGCCACCCTAACTCTGAAGAATTCATCCAAATTATTTGAAAAGATGCCTAGGAATTTTATTCTTTCTCTAATTGGAACACTTTTGTCTGCAGCCTCTTGCAAAACCCGACCATTGAATGAAAGCCAGCTGATATCTCTTATTATTGTTTTCCTTTTTTGCAATTGAAATAAAAATGAAATGTGAAATTAGTCGTTCCGAAATAAACTTATGTTATACCAATATTAATTTTTAAAAAAAGTCTGTTGGTAAAAATCAATTCAGTTGCACTTTTCCTGAATTTTTATTGAGATAAGGAATAATCAATAAAGAAATAAGACCTATGATGATGATGAGGCCGGTAGAAACACCCCACATTACCCAGCCAAAAGCTTTGCCTAATGGTGCGTGTATGCCGTATAGCAGCAATGTTTGCATGACAAAAATAGGGAAGGAGCCAATTCCTCCTGGGGTTACAATCATCGAAAGTGTTGCCAATGTAAGCACAGAAAATGCTGCACTGATTGGTAATGTTGCGGTTCCGTCCATTCCTTTGAATCCAACATATATCTGACCAAGATACATCGTCCAAATAAAAACCGTATGCAAAAGAAATAGCTTTCGCTTTTTTAATTTTTTTATTGTTTTAAATCCTTCGCCAACTCCCGAAATAAAATTATGTATACCTAAGATGATATTATTTTCAGGCTTTTTTCTGGCCAGCCATTTCATTAATTTCCAAATAACAAAAAGGGAGGAAAAAATAACCACAAATTTTATCAATAAGTTGCTTCCTGTTGCAGATGGCATGGCCATCCATTTTTTCTTAAAATATCCACCAATTAACTGAATTTGAATTAATATCGTAATGCCAATAAAAATTGAATAACAAATGAGGTCAAAGCTTCTTTCAACGATAATGGTGCCAACTAATTTATCGACTTTTAGTTTTTCGTATTTTGCCAGGAAAGTACATTTTAAGATTTCACCCAACCTAGGTACGGCTGCGTTAGCAAGGTATCCTATCATGGTCACAGCAAAAAGATTAGATAATCGAGGATGGTAATGCAGAGGTTCCATTAATAAACGCCATCTCAAACATCGGCTGATGTGACTGAGAACACTCATTATAGCAACCGGAAAAATAATTCTGTAATCAGCATTTTTAATTGATGAATAAAATTCGTTTTTTTCAGGAGTAGACATAGACTTAAGCTGCCACCATACCAAAAACAAACCTCCCCCTAAAAAAACGATATACTGTAAAATGGAAAATAGTCTTTTTCTCATAAAGAATACAAGTTACAAATGCTTTTCCAAATTGTCGGTTTCATTTCAACGATTCTTTTCAACTACTATCATATTGTCTATCAGTCTTATGTTATTGATTGTTGCTGCGATTAATGCTACAATCCCTTTATTTGAAGTGTCATTTTCAATTGGATGTAAATAGTAATCTTTCAGTTCAACATAGTCTACATCAAATCCAAAATCTTCAAGATTTTTCTTCGAATCAGCAATAATAGAATCAAATGGAATTTTTCCGATTTTATCTTTTATTTCAATTAGGGTTTTGAAAATCACGGCGGATTGGGTTCTTTCTTCTGGGGATAATCTTCTGTTTCTGCTACTCATGGCTAACCCATCGGCTTCTCTAATTGTTTCAGCAATATTGAGTTCTACATTCATCTTTCTTAAACTGAGCATTTTATCAATAACCATGCATTGCTGATAATCTTTTTGGCCAAGAAACAGAACATCACAAGGTATAATTTGCAAAAGTCTTTCTACAACCATGCAAACTCCTTGAAAATGACCAGGACGGTATTTACCTTCCAGAATTGTTTCCAAGTAACCCAAATCATAATTAATTTTCACAAAATGATCAGGATAAATTTCATGTGTAGAAGGTAAAAACAAAACATCACATCCTGCATCTTCGAGCATTAGAATATCTTCATCAATGGTAATCGGATATTTTTCAAAATCCTGAGGGTTATTGAATTGAGTCGGATTTACGAATATGCTGCAAACTGTTAGGGTATTAATAGATTTGCTTTTGTGAATAAGGGAAATATGTCCTTCATGCAGAGCTCCCATTGTTGGCACAAATCCAATCGTTTGTTTTTCTTGCTTTTTATTTAGTAAAAAAGCATGTACATCAACCTCTTTTTTAAATATAATCATGAATTTGAAAATGATTCTAAACGCTATTTTACCAAAATTTTTGAATAAATATCAGTACTTTTGCAGATAATTTAAAAATATTGCGCAATTAATAAAGCACAAATGTCTACAAAAAAAAGAATATTATTTATCGCAAATGAGATTTCTCCCTACTTGGAGTTAACCGAATTTGCTGAGATTGTGAATAAATTGGCAGTATTGTCTAATGACAACAATTTCGAAGTAAGATGTATCATGCCAAGATTTGGGGTAATAAATGAGCGCAGACATAGACTACATGAAGTTGTTAGACTTTCTGGAATCAATGTTACCATTGATAATGATGATTATCCATTGGTAATAAAAGTGGCTTCATTGCCTAATGCCCGTCTTCAAGTTTATTTTTTAGATAACGATGATTATTTCAAACGCAAATCTATTTTCACAGATGAAAAAGACAAATGGTTTGAAGATAATGGTTTAAGAACAGTATTGTTCTGTAAAGGTGCCCTTGAAACAGTTAAGAAATTTGGTTGGCCTCCTGATCTAATTCATTGCAGCGGTTGGATGACTGGTTTAATACCTATGTTTTTAAAAGCTGCTTACAAAAAGGAGCCTGTATTTAGCAATAGTAAAGTCATTTTTACCATTGGCAATAACACTTTCAAAGAAAAATTAGGTCCGAGCTTTCATAAGCTTGCTGCAATAAATGAATATGTAACAAAAAAAGAGATTGAATTTTATAAAGACAACAACAATACTGCATTGTTCAGAGGAGGTGCACATTTTGCTGACGCGATTACTTTTGGTGCTGAAAAAGTTGATAAAAAATTAGTTGAAGAGTTTTCAAAAGTAAAGGGAAAGAAAGTCATCAAATTCAACCCTGAATCTGATTTAACAGAGTATTTGCAATTGTATAACGACATTGCGAAATAGAATTAACTCAAATTAAAATTCCATTTGTGCGCAAAAGATTTATAAAAGAACCTTATTTTTTTGTTATTGCTTTTTTGTTTTTTATTTGGGGCTGTACAAAGCTCGATACCACTACAATAGGCGGTGATTTAATTCCTGAGGTTGATAATATCAATACTTTTGCTGATACACTAGATATCATTTCAACACAAGGAGTGTTTGATGGGGCATTTAAGGACACTACCAAATTGACATTTGCAGAAAACTATGTTGTAGGCAAAATAAATGATCCTTTGATGGGTGGTACTGCTGCTGCTCTTTATTTGCAAATGAAGCCCCCATTTTATCCATATTTCATTGGAAAAGTAGCCAATGACACTATTGTACAAGCAGATTCTGTTGTACTTTGTTTGAGTTACAAATCATTTTGGGGAGATTCATCACAACCACTTCAATTGCAAGCTTATACTGTTTCCTCAGCAGCACATGGTGAATGGGATTCTGCCTACGCTTATAAAAATATCAACTTTGCACCTGCTTTAGGGCAATTAATCAGCAATCCCGTTACCGTTGACGTTAGAACTTTGGGAAATTATGTAAAAGTTGGAATACATGATTCTGCAAATAACCAGATCCGAATTAAACTATCCAATGCATTTCGAGATTCACTTTTCACTAGAGATACCATCAACAACAAAGCTTTTTTGAATGATTCCATTTTCAGGATTTTTAATAATGGTTTTGCCATATTAGCCAATAATGGCAATTCACTTGTTTATACCAATCTTTTAGATTTTACGACCCGACTGGAATTGCATTATAAAAGAAAAAATGGAGGTGCAGTTGACACCACATACTCCAGCTATTATTTCAACTCAGGACTCCGAGGCGAATACTTAAGATTATCATGTGTAGCCAACAATATCATCAGGACAAGAAATGCCTTGCCTTTTGGTGACCAAGAATTATATCTGCAAACAAATCCCGGCACCTTTGCTAATCTTGAAATCCCAAGGTTATCCAATTATGGAAACAAAATAATACATCGTGCAGAATTGCAAATCAGACAAATTCCCGATCCCATTAATGACAAAGTGTTCACCGAACCTCCATTCTTATACATGGACTTAATAGATACAGGTACTTTAAAGTGGAAACCTATTTATCTTGATTTAAATCCAGGAGCAGCTTATGACCCCGATTTCAAATTACCCGGTTATCCATTCATGCCAGCTAATGGAGCAGTTGATGTAAATTATTTTGGTGGCGTTGCCAAAAAAAGAATGATCTCTTCTGGTGAACAAGTATACTACAATATCAACATCAGCAGATATGTACAACAATTAGTTACAAAGAACACCAACAACTATAAATTCAGGTTGTTTCCAGCTCATAGCTTTATGTATCCGCAATATAGTACGGTTAACATCCCATACCTGAATCCAATCGCTTATGGAAGAGTTAGAGTAGGTGGAGGCAATAATGCTGTACCGGAATACCGGATGCGATTAAGGGTAATTTATTCCAAAATAAAATAATTCTTAAAGCCTCAAAAATTAAAGTTTGAGGCTTTGTTCTTTTATACTTCAACCCTTATCTTTGCAATCTTAAAAAAATAAAAAATATGCCATATTTATTTACTTCAGAATCTGTTAGTGAAGGTCATCCAGACAAAGTAGCTGATCAAATCAGTGATGCTTTAATTGATAACTTTTTAGCATTCGACCCATCCAGTAAAGTAGCTTGTGAAACGTTAGTTACAACCGGACAAGTAGTTTTAGCCGGTGAGGTAAAAAGTAAAGCGTATTTAGATGTACAGGAAATCGCAAGAGGTGTTATCCGCAAAATTGGATACACTAAAAGTGAATATATGTTTGAAGCCAATTCTTGTGGGATACTTTCTGCTATACATGAACAATCTTCTGATATTAATCAGGGTGTTGACAGAAAGAAAAAAGAAGAACAAGGTGCCGGTGATCAAGGGATGATGTTTGGTTATGCAAGTAACGAAACTGAAGATTATATGCCTTTAGCATTGAATCTTGCTCATAAATTATTGGAAGAGCTTGCTGCATTAAGAAGAGAAAATAAGCAAATCAAATATTTACGTCCTGATGCTAAAAGTCAGGTTACACTTGAGTATGATGACAACAACAGACCTGTTCGTATAGACGCAATCGTTGTTTCCACTCAGCATGACGATTTTGGAAAAGATGATGCGATGTTGTCTAAAATCAAAAAAGACATCATCAATATTTTGATTCCAAGAGTGAAAGCGAAATATCCTAAATACGCTCACTTGTTCAATAACAAAATCAAATATCACGTAAACCCAACTGGTAAGTTTGTAATCGGCGGTCCACACGGAGATACAGGATTGACTGGTCGTAAAATCATAGTTGATACTTACGGTGGTAAAGGTGCTCATGGTGGTGGTGCTTTCAGTGGAAAAGATCCTAGTAAAGTAGATCGCTCTGCTGCTTATGCAACCAGACATATCGCTAAAAACCTTGTAGCTGCAGGTTTGTGTGATGAAGTTTTGGTACAAGTTTCTTATGCTATTGGTGTAGCGCAACCAACAAGTATCAATGTGGTTACTTATGGCACTGCAAAAGTTGCTTTAACTGACGGACAAATTGCTGACAAAGTAATGAAAATGTCTTGTTTCGACATGCGTCCATATTTCATCGAACAAAGATTGAAATTACGTAACCCAATGTACAGCGAAACTGCTGCTTATGGCCACATGGGACGTAAAAATGAAGTTGTTGAAAAAACATTCACTTCACCAGATGGTAAGAAAGTTACCAAGAAAGTAGAACTGTTTACTTGGGAAAAATTGGATGCTGTAAAAGAAGTTAAAAAAGCATTCGGATTAAAATAATCATCAACTAACTACTTAATAAAAGAACCATAAGTTTCGGCTTATGGTTTTTTGTTTAATTAAAGCATAAATTTGAACAGTGAAAAATTTCAGACATCAACACCAGCGACCCAAAAAGAATACATTGATAATAGGAAGAGAAGCCATTATCAATGCCATAAAAGAAGGCAAGCAATTGGATCGTATTTACATGCAATCGAATGTACATGGTCCGGTAATCGATGAAATAAAAACTTTGGCGGCATCGGCTCTTGTTCCCATTAATAAAGTTCCGGTTGAAAAATTGAATAGCTTCAATGTAAGCAATCATGAAGGTTGTATCGGACAAATTTCAAAAATTCAATACCAGGATTTGCAACAGATTATTTCATTTGTTGTGGATAATGGAGAAGT
>CANHLV010000001.1 GCA_947461495.1 Chitinophagaceae bacterium | reverse complement strand
TTTGTGAAATTTAGTAAGGACCTTTGAAAATATGCATTGGGATTGACGGTTGTTGTGCCATAAGTGTTTCTAAGTTTATCACAAGTAACGCCCGATGCGATCTGGCCGTTTTCTTCAAGTTGGCATCTATAAACTAGATTCAAAGGTCCGGGTGCATTTGCAATCACACCATTGGTTTGGTGCATCGTGTTCAATCGTGTTACCAAATAGCCACCTTGTGAATGACCACCCAGGAAAACCTTTTTTACGGTAATACCGAGCTCTCTTGCAGCAGAATTTTTTACCCATAACAAAGCAGCTTCGGCTTGTAAAATATTATCACCAAACAATAGATTTTCTCCGGGATAAGCCACACTTACCAACATCATGTCTTTTCTGTCGAGAATATTTTTAAAGCTGTCTAATGTAGTATTTGCCGCTGTAAGACTAAACATGTCGTAAAGAACCGTACCATGATAAACAATCAAAACATCTAAATCATTTAATGCCGGCTTATCAATTACAACATCAACACTGGTATTATTATAGCTGATGGTTTTGATTTGTCGGTATGCAGTTGGATTTTCGGTCTTGGAATATTTAGTACAGGATATAAAGAAAATTGATAGGACAAGTAAAAGTCTCATAAAATTATTTTTAGTTGAGTGTATCAAGATGTCGTTGCCAATAAAGTCTAAATCCCTCATTAGCCTCGTAAAAATTAATGTCTAATTCTAAGGACCCGGAATTTATTTTTTTTGTTTTTGTGCTGCAACCCAACATAACTTTGACAGCTTTCTTATTTTTTATAATTGCAATCGGACGACGGAATGGAACATCTCCTTGCATGATGAGTTGTTTGTTATATAACACGATCGCAACTTCACCTTTCTCAATTTTTCCAACAAATTTATCTACTATCATCACAGAATCAAGATCATATCCTGTGTTGTTGTACAATTTAATTTTTATTTTTTGCGCTGATGCAATTTGAAACGAAAGCAATGTTAAAACAAGAAAGGAGAAATGTTTCATTTTTAATTGAACTTAGGAAATTCAAAATTGTTGATTTCTATTTTAAAATTTTTACTTTCTATTACAGATACCTTTTTTTTAAAAAGAACATAATGTGGTATAAACTTATTGAAATTTAGGTTGAGTATTTTTGAATGATAGTTAGGTCAACTGTTTAATACTGCAACAATTTTTTGTTGACAGTTAAAAAATCGGAGTCTTTAGTTTTTTTCAAAAGTGAGATAGTCTGTTCCGCCACCGCCGCCACTCACGTCTATAAGCTCAATTTTTACAGAAGATTGTGAAATAAAATTCCAGTCGCTATTCAGACTTTCAAGATAACCTCCTACCGGAAAAGAAATTATAAAGTCTAAATCATTTTGAGTATCATCATTGCTGTTACTATCTGTAATTACCCATGTTCCAGAATAATTAGAGGCACCAGATGCAACAGACAAAATTCCATTGGATCCAAAAGTGAAACCATAACCGGAAAAGTAATTTGTTTCATCAACACCCGAATCTATGTATTTTGTAACCCTCCAAGTACCACTTTGGACACTTGTTTGAATTTGGTTCTGAATAGAATTATTATTGTTATTTTCTTTTTTACAAGAAACGAGCAGTATAAAAACAATGAATACACCAAGTAAATGAATCGCTTTCATAATTTTATTAATTTTTATGTGTTAATATAGTATTTTTTAAATTTTTGTCACATGGTATAGCCTTTATTATCCCCGAGATTTCGGGACAAGTCATTCTCGGTTGGTTTAAGATTTTCTCTTATGGCTATTTCATAATGAACCGTTTTAATCAGATATCAATTTACGAATTTACATTGATTAAAAAAATAACCTCAATTTTGAAAAATATATTTTCACGTCATCCTTTTTATACGGATTAAAATAATAAGAGTATAATGACTATCTTTCATTACGACATAAATAATTTAAACAATTCAATTCCACTTTTTTTCTTCTAAATTTGTTCTCGAAATGGGACAAAAAAAATTACTTCGTTTTTCGCAAATCAAGGCATTTGAAAATGTTTTTGAATATCCAAAAGATATGGCCGGAACATGGCACAAGATTTTTTCAAATAACCATCCCATCATATTGGAACTTGCCTGCGGCAGAGGAGAATATACTGTAGGTCTTGCTGAATTATTTCCTGAACAAAATTTTATCGGTGTAGATGTAAAAGGCAATCGCATGTATTTAGGCGCCAAGAAAGCACTGGAGTTTCCGTTGCCTAATGCAAAGTTTCTCAGAACTCAAATTGAAATTTTAACTGATTATTTTTCTGCTGAAGAAGTAAATGAAATCTGGATTACTTTTCCCGACCCTCAATTGAGAACATCACGCGCTAAGAAAAGACTCACACATCCAAGATTTTTGCGGCTTTACCAAAAAATACTAGCTAAAAATGGAAGCATTCATTTAAAAACGGACTCTCCCGATTTATATAATTTCACCTTAAAGGTTATAGAATTATACGGACTCATCGTTCATAATTCCTGCGATGATGTATACGGCCAATCTGTTATAGATGAGCGGCTTACCATCAAAACTCATTATGAAAAGCTAGATATAGCTGGAAGTAAGAAAATATTTTACCTTCAATTTTCATTACCTGAAACCATTGCAGATCAAGACAATATTTTACATGAAATATTGAAACAAACTGAACAAAGAGAGAGTTAATTTGTATTCATTTGTAAATAGAACATGAACAACAAGCTTATTGAAGGGAAAGATTTTTATTACAATGAAGAAGGCTTCATGGTACTAACTGAAAAATATCATCTTGAGAAAGGTTTCTGCTGTGGTAATGGTTGTAAACATTGTCCTTACAATTATGAAGCCGTTCCCGAACCTAAAAGAAGTTTACTTAGAGAAAATCAACCATGCCATCAAAAATAAAACCAACGGTTGTAAAAGAATTCAGTTTTTTTGAAGACGTTTTTGATGTCGTTCGTCAAATACCGAAAGGTCGTGTGTCTACATATGGAGCTATTGCCAATTATCTTGGCACAAAACTTAGTGCGCGAATGGTAGGCTGGGCAATGAATGCATCTCATAACGCACAAATGAAAGTTCCGGCTCAGCGTGTAGTAAACAGAAACGGCATGTTAACTGGAAAAGCTCATTTTGCCACCCCTACTTTAATGGAAGAACTTTTAAAAAAAGATGGCGTTGAAGTAAAAAACGATACGGTTGTAGATTTTAAAAATATATTCTGGGATCCCTTAATTGAGTTACAAACTTCACTTCCTATTCCTTAGACTGAGTCAGCATAAAATGAATCTCAATTATCTTCTGAAATGATAAAATAAAAAATCATCTTTGTATAAGTTTGGGTCTTTACGACTCGTGTCATTCCATTAACTATCCTTTCAGAAAAAAGAGCAAATTCACATGTCAGAAAAATATTTCAGAGGTAAAATAACCTATATCAATAATGAAAAGCAAAAAGCCACCATCGAATATATTAATCAAAATAAGCTAAAAAATATTCAAGCGATAATCGATGAAAAACAACAGCAAAAATATGTGCAACTAAAACTCATCAAAAAACCACATCGCTTTCTTGTAGGAGACAATGTAAAGTTTGTAATCAAGAAGTCAAGTGCAAATGTTTTTTTTGCAGATCATGTTTTGTATGAATTTAATAATTCGCTTGAAGTGCTGATAGAGAAGGCAAAAACCATCAATAAATTTCTTGGTTATATTAAAATTGTTGATGAAAAATATTTCATAAAAGAAATTGACAGCTACCTTTTTTTTCCTTTACAATTTTCCAGGTTTGAGATTAAACCTGAAATTACCACAACCGAAAAACCAATCAGTTTCAAATTGTTGAACCTTGATAAAACTGATAAGATTGCAGCAGAACTCTATAACCACAATTATGTTCCGGGTTTTAAAACAGCTGTAAAGCAATTTAAAAATGAAGAAATCGTTTCGGCGCTTGTAAATAAAATTACCCCTTATGGCGTTTTTGTTATTTTATCAGAAAGTATGTTGGAGGCTAAATTGCAGCTAGATGACATGATTTCAAATAAAATAAAAAATAAAGAAATTGATCTACAACAGTCTATAGAAGTGAAAATAAAGCACATAACAGGTGATAGAATTGTAATTGAAATGATATGATTTATTTCAAATTACATTCATTGGTCCTTTATTTTTTTCCATTTGCAAACAATGGTATTCAACAGGATATTTTTGCTTTAGAATCTGAAACAACTGCTCACTTAAAATACCGAGTTTCGACTTATCCATCAGCTTTTTAATTTTCATTACATCTTCAATATACTTGCGTTGAGTTTCAAAAAAATTAGCTGCTAATTTTTGAATGAATGGCGAATTGAAATTTTCTTGTGTCATGATCTATTTTTTTAAGTACAACACAAAAATATTTGTACAGTCCTCATTCTATTTGCGGTGTCATAATATTTATGACCTCAAATAGAATGAGGTGGCAGTATGCAATCTTTGCTCAAATCAATTTTCAAATGCATATCATTCCGCAGCTGTTTCGTGTTGATAAAATTTATTCCGCAGTTCATGAAACATTTAACAACAACAAACGCAAATGGGAAATAATTGAAAGTAAAAATGAAACAGCAATTATTCAAGATGGCAATTACACCATGAAAAACAAATCCGATTTCAACTGGCATTATTATAAAGCAAGATCTCCATTAAAATTAAAAGAAGACTTTCTGTTAGAAACCGAAATTGAATTATTGAGCAAAGATCAATTTGGACATTTTGGGTTGGTTTGGGGCTTTGACAAAACACCCCATACTATAAATAAATTTACTGTTTCTGCAGACGGTGAAAGATCGTTGATGATGAGTTTCGAAAAAGATCACAAACAAGTATTTTACAGAAGCCAATGCAGAGGTTTAACCACTCTCAAATCAAGTCCATTTCTTAAAATATCGATAATCAAGATGAATGAATTTTATTATTTCTGCATCAACAATGAATTATTGAATATCGTGAATGCTTCACATTTTATCATTAACGGACCTTATATGGGCTTTTATTTAGAACCGGGCATCGAAATAAAAAGCAAGAGGCTTGAGATCAAAAAATTAACAGCACGGAAAGTGAAATCGGTATCGGGGTTGGAGATGATGTTGGGGTAAGAACGGTTGGTGGTTGGTTCAAAAGGTTCCAGGGGTTCAATTGGTTCAAAAGGTTAGATTGAAAAGTTGTTTGTTGTTTGGTTGTTTGGTTCAAAAGCATAAATATTTTTCAAAAAAACCTATTGAACTAATTGAACTTATCAAACCTTTTGAACCAGTAAATATAACTTATCGGTACTGCTCCGCAGCCGCTTCCAAATGTTCTGAAATGATTTTTTTCAACGATGCCGGTTGGATGACTTTGCAAAAAGACGACATGGATAATATTCTGTTGTAAAGTTCCTGATTAATATATACAGCAAGTTCAATCTGAATGGAATCTTTGTTTGTTTTTAAAATTTTCTGGGAAGCATGAATGGGTTCCAACTGAACAAGTTTATGATAAGGATCTTTTACTAGAAGAATAACTTTTGAAGGCTTTCCCTCGTTTTTCATAATACCAACAGAATGCATCAGAAAAACATCAGGATTAAAATCGGGTTTTGTTTTTTGTTTTTGTTTTTTGACTTCAATATTTTGAATACGATCAAGAGCAAAAGTCAAGTAGTCGTTTCTTTCTTCAACCCAGCCAATCATGTACCATCGGTTTCTGTTTTCTTTCAGCAAATAAGGAACTACCTGATAGTTTTTGATTTCGTTTTTATAAATGTTTTCATATTGCATGTTGAGTATCCATTTTGATGAAATGGCCGGATAGATTATTGTGAGCCAATCATAACCCGTTGTGGTAATACCTGATTCAAATTGAACAATTTTTCGAATGGCTTCATCCTCAACATCGAGTTGCAGGCTAAATCTTGCATCTATTTTTTCAATGGCATACTTAAAATCTTTAAAGATTGGAACTGCTGCATATTGATACAACAAATTGGATGCATATCTCAAGGCATCCCACTCTTCCTGCTCAAGTTGCAGTTCAGCTATGCTAAAGCCCTGTTCACCATAAGCATACCCTTTTCTTTCCTTATTGTAAATAATGGGAGCATCAAAACCATAAGGATAACTTCGTTTCATCGTCCTTATGTCTTTTTCAATCGTAGAAACAGAAATGGCTGTATCAAGTTTTTCAGCGCATTTTTCAGCCAAAAATTCCAGAGATGGAAAAGGTCTTTGTTTATTAGTAAGACAACTATCAATTATTCTATAGCGGATCAAAGCAGATTTATTTTTGGGCATACGAATGAATTTGGAAATTAGATAAAGATTACGAATTTAATCCAGATTTTGTTTCAAAATCCGGGTTTATGGAACATAATCATAAGGCAAAGCATCAGCCATTTTAGACCAAGACCAATAACCGGTAAACGTCAAATCATTCTGTTCGAAATAATAACCATTTTGTTCTATTGAAATTTGTTTTTTGGGTAAAAAATTCAAAGTAGAAAACTGAAACCTAGAAGGTTCTTGATCATATTCCTTTAGATAGTTTTCTTCAGGTTTTTCTTTTCTATATATCACGCCCAATGAGGGTTGATTAGGTAATATGTTTACAGGATTGATGCTGTCTGTGGCTTCAAAATTCAAAGCGCTGTAAAAATCCTTCAGTTTCAAAGCAGTATCCTTTTCATTTATTTTTATAATGAACTGAATTTCGAAACCTTCTTCTGCAAGTTGCATGTCGTATAAGCTTCTCATGAAATGAAGCACAGAACCTTGGTATGCTTTTTTTCTAGCCTCAGTCCATTTTACAAGTATCGCATTATCTTCAGTAGTCATTTCTTCAAATAAAGGAAAGCCGGTATAAACAGTAGCATCAGTATTGTATTCATGTACGAATGAATCAAGCTGGTATTTAATGGTATAACCCAATGCTCCATTCTGAATGATTATAGCATCATCAGCCACAACTTTTAATCTGCCTTTTCTTTTGGAATAGAAAAACTTCAATGCTTCCGGATTTTTAATTAAGCAAGAAGCACTATTTAAAGATTTACCGATAAACTCCTCTGTAAATATGCTGCCGTATTTTTCCCAGCCATTTTTTACTTCGGCTGAAGAAACAATTGATACTTCCTGCATCATTTTTTCTTTTGTTGTCATAGAAACCAATAATGCCTGACTCTCTGTGTTGGATACACGCTGACTCCATGAATTGAAACCGGTAAAACTCACCACCAAACCATAGCCACCATTTGGCAATTGCAAGGTGAATTTTCCTTCTGCATCAGTTGCCGTTCCAAAAGTGGTATTCTCGGCAAATACGGATGCCCCTTGCATAGGTGCTTTTGTTTCTGCGTTTATTACCGTACCTGTTATATAAAATGTGTTGGATTGTGCAAATGAAAATGTTGTCGATAGAAATGCCAGCAGGATAAAAAATAATTTTTTCATACACTTTAATTTTGGT
This sequence comes from Chitinophagaceae bacterium, assembly GCA_947461495.1. Taxonomy (GTDB): domain Bacteria; phylum Bacteroidota; class Bacteroidia; order Chitinophagales; family Chitinophagaceae; genus Ferruginibacter. Next base: position 36,299 of record CANHLV010000001.1, on the reverse strand, counting down.
GATGGATGAGAAACAAAAAGATTATTGCGTATCCTTTTGTTGCAACACACTGCAAGTATATTGAATCGTTTCTGAAATAGGAAGGTATTGGAATGATGTAAGTCTGTTTTTTAACTTTCTGTTATCAAAATAAACCTGAGCCAATGCAGTTGAAACAGATTCTTTGGTTACCAATGGTTCAGCTTTTGATAACATGGTCTTCAGTTTTTCAAGACGCCATACCAAAGCGGCAGCTGTTTTATTTACTTTAAATTGGGGTCTTTTTTTATTGAAAGCATCTGCTATCAGAAAGAAAATATCTTTATAAGAACGATTTTCTGCACTAACAATAAAACGCTCGGCAGAAATGTCAGATTCCATGAGCAAGATCATCGACTTTACCAGATCTCTTACATCTACAAAACCATTTACACCTTCCGAATACCAATTAAATCCATCATGAACATTTTTGAAAATGGCAGTAGAGGCATTACTCCATTTTCCTGCCCCAAGTATGATACTGGGATTAACAATTACGGCATTGAGACCTTCGGCAATACCTCTCCATACTTCCATTTCACCTAAATATTTGCTGTGGCCATAAATGCTGTTTCGCGCATCTTCTGTCCATGCCATGGTTTCATCAATTGGCTTGCCTTCAATAAATTTACCCAATGCTGCAATTGAACTAACGTGTATGAATTTTTTTATACTAGCTTGTAAAGCCGCATTCACAATATTTGCCGTTCCCTCAACATTGATTTTATATAATCTGCCTCTATTGTGTGATGAATAACTGATGAATCCGGCACAATGATAAATTTCACTTACTTCTTCCATAGCCAATTCCAAACCAACTACATCAAACAAATCACATTGAATAGGAAATAAATCAGGATGTGAAATTTGTAATGGAGACTTATTGACTAGCGCCTTTATTTTTTTACCTTTTTGCAACAGCTGATGAATCAACTCATTGCCTACCAGACCGGAACCTCCGGTAACAAGTACATAATCTGTTGAATTGTTATTGGAATGATGCAAAATTTATAAATAAGAAGATTAAGAATAATTGATGTGCATTGGCGCGATATACTTTCTTTGCTGACGAAACCTACAATTTATTGCTGGCTTTTTCTTTCTATTGATGCCCCCAATGCCTGCAAGCGAGTATCTATGAATTGATAGCCCCTGTCAATTTGTTCGATATTTTGAATGGTACTTTTTCCTTCAGCACTTAATGCGGCTATGAGCAATGCGACACCAGCTCTAATATCAGGCGAACTCATGGTGATACCACGAAGCTTTTTCATTCTTTCCATACCTACCACTACGGCTCTGTGGGGATCACACAAAATAACCTGTGCACCCATCTCAATCAGTTTATCTACAAAGAACAAACGGCTTTCAAACATTTTCTGATGAATCAACACACTTCCTTTCGCCTGAATAGCAGTAACCAAAATGATGCTTAATAAATCTGGTGTCAACCCCGGCCATGGGTGATCATAAATCGTGAGAATGCCCCCTTCAAGGTAAGTTTGAATTTCATACAAGTCCTGGGATGGAATATGGATATCATCACCTATTATATTCATTTTAATACCTAGCTGCTGAAATTTTTCAGGAATTACACCCAATTCAGCAACACCTGCATTTTTAATGGTGATATTGCTTTGCGTCATGGCCGCCAAACCGATAAAACTTCCTACTTCAATCATATCCGGTAACATGCTGTGTGTCGTGCCTGATAAAGAAGACACACCATGAATAGTAAGCATGTTACTTCCAATACCGTCAATTTTGGCGCCCATTCTGTTCAGCATTTTTGACAATTGCTGAATGTACGGCTCGCAAGCTGCATTATAAATAGTAGTAGTTCCTTCTGCTAAAACTGCAGCCATCATAATATTGGCCGTTCCTGTTACACTCGGTTCATCAAGCAACATGAAAGTTCCTTTCAGTCCGCTTGTTGAAAGCTGAAAGCAATTTAACTGTTCATTAAAAGAATAAATCGCACCTAATTTTTCAAATCCAATTACATGCGTATCTAATTTTCTACGGCCTATTTTGTCGCCGCCGGGTTTGGGTAAATAAGCTTTACCAAATCTTGCTAGTAATGGCCCGGCAAGCATAACGGAGCCCCTTAGTTTACCACTCTTTTTATGAAAGGCTTCGCTGGAAAGATAATCCACATCCACTTGGTCTGCTTGAAAATGACAGGTATGTCTGTCTGTACGATTAACTTTTACGTTGATTTCTTTAAGCAACTCAATGAGTAAATTAACATCAATTATATCAGGGATATTTTTAATGATGATTTCTTCTTTCGTCAGTAATACTGCGCTGATGATTTGCAGGGCTTCATTCTTTGCTCCCTGTGGTATAATTTCACCGGAAAGTCGCTTTCCTCCTATAACTTCAAAAATGCTCATGGGCCAATAAATTTCTTTACGGGCAAAGATGAATATTTAATTTGAAAGCTTGTAAATGTTTGAATTATTTTTTAAAAAAGTATAGCCCACAGTTTTTAACCATGGGCTATTGTTTTTTTATTTCGATTGGATATTAATATCGTTTTTTAAAATTCCTGTTGTTGTTATCTCTTCCGCCGCCACGATTATCTCTTCCGCCACCGCGATTGTCTCTTCCACCACCGCCGCCACGGTTGTCTCTTCCACCGCCACGATTGTCTCTGCTACCAAAATTTTGTCTATATTGATTACGGCCACCGTTACTGCCATAATCATCTCTTTCAGGACGATTATCGGTTCTGTGTTTTACAAAAGGCCTGTTGTTAAACTCTAGTTGTCCGTTTGTAATAGAACTAAGCTCTGTTTGGATATTGTCATCATGCACAAGCTCCTTATGCCAATTACTATAAGTCAGTTTCATGTAGTAGGCAATAGCATTAGCAAATCCTTGTTTCTTTTCGGGATTTTCTTCTTTCAATGCTTTGTCAATTACGAGTTCAATGTTTTTTCCTAGGTGATTGAATTGAGGATATTTTTTGGGATACCTCAATTTTTCAGGTCTTGCTTTTAATGTTTCTCTAGTAGGAATGGGATATGGACTTTCAACATCCAATTGAAAATCGCTGATTAAGAATAAATGGTCCCACAACTTATGTCTAAAATCTTCAACATTTTTAAGATGAGGATTCAAAAATCCCATAAGCTCAATTACTGCATAAGCGTTTTTTTGCCGGGTTTCTTTGTCCTCAATTTTAATTAGATATTCTACCATCTTTTGAATATGTCTGCCATATTCTTTCATGATAAGATGGTTTCTGGTAGTATTATACTCCATATTTTCTACGTTCAGCATAATTCAAAGTTAAGTTGTTATTTAGTAGGAAACAAGCGCATGAAATAAAGCCCAATTAAAGCACCGAAACTATCTGCAGCCCAATCAATCCAATCGAAACTTCTGAAAGGCACATAAAGCTGAATACATTCTGTTAACAATCCCCAAATACAAGTTAGTAAGGCAATAAGCAGATAAAATGATTTTTTCTTATTTAACGCAAGAGAGGATGAATGAAAAGGCAGTGCAAATAAAACCATCATGACAGCAAACAAGCCTGCATGGACCCATTTGTCGAAATATATTTTTTTAAGCCATGCCGACCAATTGTCTATTTCTGAAAATTCCTGACCAGGCAAACAAATCAAAACCAACACCAGCAAAAACCATAAAATAGCAGGTATAAATTTTTTAAATGGAATCCTGTTCAACATTCATTTTTTAAATTACCCAACCAGCGCAGTGTAAGCCTCGGCAGTCATCAATCCATCAACATCTGAAGCATTATTAAGTGTCATTTTGATCATCCAGCCCTCTCCATAAGGATCGCTGTTTACGAGTTCAGGATTGCTCTCAATGGCAGCATTGATTTCAGTGATGGTGCCAGCTACAGGAAGGAATAAATCACTTACTGTCTTTACAGCTTCTACCGTTCCAAAGATTTCTTCTGCAGTCAAGGTTTTCCCAATAGCATTGATGTCGATAAAAACGATATCGCCTAATTCTCTTTGTGCAAAATCAGTAATGCCAACAGTAGCTGTATTTCCTTCTACCAAAATCCATTCGTGATCTTTGGTATATTTTAAATGAGCGGGATAGTTCATTTTATGATTTACTTTAAAATTTCGTGCAATTTAGATGAAAAAGGTGAGTCTAGTCCATTATTATTTCATCAATTCCATTTTCATTCTGATGTCTTTTTTAGGTCTGTCGCCTGGTTCTTTTTCAGCTGCAGCAATTTTATCAACCACTTCCAAACCACTAACCACTTCGCCATAAACGGTGTAGTTCATATCTAGGAAAGGTGTTCCGCCAATGGTATTGTATATTTTTTTCTGTTCTGCAGTGTATTTGATACCATTTTGTTGACCAATCATATCCAATTCTTCATTTGGAGAAGGCTTTCCTTGTACGATATAAAACTGACAAGCGCTACTCGCTTTTTCAGGATTGCCATCTCTAGCAGCACAAAGCGCACCTTTCTTATGAATCAATTGCGGATTGAATTCAGCAGGAATTCTTTCCATATCACCACCACCCATTCCCAGCATTTCACCTGGCTTTGCATTTTTACTTAGCGGATCGCCACCTTGAATCATGAAGCCTTGGATAATTCTGTGAAATAGCAAACTATCATAAAAACCTTGTTGAACCAGCTTTACAAAATTATCTCTGTGCTTTGGTGTAGCGTCATATAATCTTATCACAATCACACCCATATCTGTAGTGATTTTTACTTTTGTTTTTCCCGGAATTGCTGGAGCAGTAGCTGCAGGAGTCGGCTTTTTTGGAGCGACTGTTTTGGTTTGAGCAAATAATGTTGAAACGGATAATCCTGTTAATACAAGAGAAAGAAAAAATAGTTTTGTCTTCATATTATTATGTTTTAAATAAATTCCAAAGATTGAAAATAAAGCAAAATATGGTCTTTTAAGAAATTTTCTTGTTCAAATAGGTCAAATTCCGGTAAAGCCTTGATTTGAGTGAAATGCGGCCAACCTTCATCGTCAAGTCCATCATGCGTGTAATACTCACTTTGCATGAGTACAGTACAAACAGCAATGTGCATGAGGTCTTGTTTCTGTTCTTTTGAAAATTCCTGAGGGCCCTGACCTAGTTCCTGAACGCCGATAATAAGCAAAACCCCGTTCATATCCGGCTTAATACCAAACCTCTCTTTAAGCTTAATCCTTAGCTTCAGCCACCTAACCTGTAAGTCCTCTTCCATTTGTTGCATGACGCAAAATTAGGTAATAAGCAAATCCCAATTATCTTTGTTGCCAAATTGAATTATTAAATTAAGAAAAAGCAGATGTTACAGGTAAATTTTATTCGTCAGAATCCGGAGCTGGTTAAAGAAAGACTGGCTGTCAAAAACTTTGGAAATATCGGATTGGTTGATACCATTCTGGAAATCGATGATGAACTGAGAAAAATAAAATTTGCTTCGGAATCCATACAAGCTTCAATAAATGCTGCTTCAAAAGAAATTGGCATGTTGATGGGAAAAGGCGAAAAAGATTCGGCTGAAGCCAAGAAAGCTGAAGTAACTACATTGAAAGCTGAAATGGCAGAAAAAGCTTCCTCTCTTGAAAAGCTAGAAGCTGAATTCAATAAAAATATTTTGTTGTTGCCGAATTTGCCGCACACAAGCGTTCCTAAAGGAAAATCAGCAGAAGATAATGAAGTAGTAAGATCAGGTGGAAAAAATCCTGATTTATATGCAGGCGCAAAACCACATTGGGATTTAATCAAAGAATATAATTTAATTGATTTTGAAACTGGCGCTAAAATAGCAGGAAGCGGATTTCCATTGTATAAAGGCAACGGTGCAAAACTCCAACGTTCTCTAATTCAGTTTTTTCTAGATTACAATACAGACGCCGGCTACATGGAATACTTGCCGCCATTGATGGTAAACGAAGCTACTGCATATGGTACAGGAAATTTACCTGATAAAGAAGGTCAGATGTATCATATTACTGCAGATGGATTGTATTTGATACCCACTGCTGAGGTGCCGGTAACCAATGTTTACAGCAACGAAATCATCAAAGACGCAGATTTGCCTGTGATGATGACCGCTTATACTCCATGTTTCAGAAGGGAAGCAGGAAGTTTTGGATCAGATGTAAGAGGATTGAACAGGGTGCATCAGTTTGATAAAGTAGAAATCATTCAAATGGTATATCCTGATAAAAGTTATGATGTGCTTGAAGAAATGGTGAATCATGTTGAGAAACTATTAAATCTTTTAGAATTGCCTTATCGCATACTTCGTCTATGCGGTGGCGATATGAGCTTTACTTCTGCATTGACTTACGATTTTGAGGTGTATAGTGCTGCTCAGCAAAAATGGCTCGAAGTAAGTTCCGTCAGCAATTTTGAAACCTTTCAGACCAACAGGATGAAAATCAGATATAAAGATGAATCAGGCAAAACACAATTGTTACATTCACTAAATGGTTCTTCATTAGCTTTACCAAGAATAGTGGCGGCTTTACTAGAAAACAATCAAACAGAAAAGGGTATTCATTTGCCTCAGATTTTGCATAAGTATTTTGGGGAGAGTGCGATTGATAAGTAGAGCCCCCTCGGTCCCCCAAAGGGGGAAGATGTTTGGCGTTTGTTGTTTGGTGTTAATTCAAACTAAATTTTCTTTTCAATAATTAGATTGTCTCTTTAAAAAACCTTTTGAACTTTTTTAACTTATTGAACCTATTAAACCTTTTACAATGAAACATACAAAATCAATTTTTGCCATTGCATTTACAGCAATAATAATTTTTACTGCTTGTAGTCACAAGTCAACTCCAACAGCAGCTAAAACGCCTCAGCAAGCCCCTGCTCAATTTAATATGATGACTGCAGCGGCACCTTCTGTTGTTGAAGGAGAGAAAACTTACAACGCTAAATGCGGCAAATGCCATGATTTGAAAAAAACTACTGCATATACTGCAAACGAGTGGAAGCCCATTATGAACAGCATGGCAGTAAAAGCAAAACTTACAGCTGATGAAAAAGCGAATGTGATGGCTTATGTCATGAATGGTTCAAAATTTGGAATGTAATTTATAAGCAGCGGCATTGCTAATTTCTATAAATTGAATTGGCTTCAACAGTCAACGTTATTTTATTCATAGACAAAAATTAACCTTCAAAAAGCTATACTTTTTTGACTTTCCAACTCATGGCTTTCAATATACAAACTTTCAAAACTAGAGCCCTCACTGCCATTGTATTTGCTACAGTAATGCTGGGTGGCTTATTCTTTAATCCTTATGCATACATGGCATTGTTTACTATTATAGCTGTTGGTTGCAGTATGGAGATGGCCAAGATTATAAAGATGATTGATTATGATAGGAGAATCATTTATATACCTTTCGTTTTTATTTATAATTTAATTCCAGTTTATTTAATTGTATTGTTAGGGATAAAGTCTGAGGATGAAAATATTCAATTGGATTCATTATTCCCCGCCGCAATATTTTTTTCCATCTGGATTAATGATACCATGGCGTATATCGTCGGTTCATTCATCGGTAAAACACCTTTCTCAAAAATATCTCCCAAAAAAACATGGGAAGGAACTATCGGCGGCGCTATATTATGTGTGGTGGTGATTACATTAATATTTTCCAAAACATCATTATTTCCCAATTCATTGACTGTTCAGAACTGGATCATCATTTCCTCACTTTGTGCTGTTTTCGGAACATTGGGGGATTTATTTGAAAGCAAGTTGAAAAGAATGGCCGGCGTTAAAGACAGCGGAAATATCATGCCTGGTCATGGTGGCTTTTTAGATCGCTTTGATTCTTTCCTTTTTGCTGCCCCTGCGGTTTGGGTATACGTCAAGTATTTTATATCATAAGGTTCAATAATCTATTCTTCGTTGTACATTTGCCACTCAAAAATTTAAAATGACAATTCATAAAGAAGGATACAAAACAATTGCCATCACGGCATTGGTACTGATATTGCTGAATATTTTGGTTTTCAAATGGCTTTGTTGCTGCTGCACACTCTGCTGGATTTTTGCAGGCATTTCTCTTTTCCTTTGGTTGTTTATCATTTCTTTTTTCAGAATCCCCAACAGAAATTATACCATTGATGAGAAGCTGGTCATTGCTCCCTGCGATGGTAAAGTAGTGGTAATTGAAGAGACAATTGATGAGGAATATTTTAAAGGAAAGGTTTTGCAAGTATCTATATTCATGAGTCCTGCCAATGTTCATGTAAACAGAAATCCTATCTCAGGAGAAGTGGTTTACAATCAATATCATAAAGGAAAGTATTTAGTGGCATGGCATCCTAAATCCTCAACTGAAAACGAAAGACATTCAATTGTAATCAGAAAAGGGAACAAAGAAATTTTAGTGAAACAAATAGCAGGGGCGCTAGCTAAAAGAATAATGAATTACACAAAAGTCGGTCAAGAAGTTAAACAAACCGAAGAAATGGGCTTCATTAAATTTGGCAGCAGGGTAGATTTACTATTGCCAATAGGGACAAAAATCAACGCCAATATGAATGAAGTGGTAAAAGGCGGGGTGTCTGTAATAGCTACTTTATAAAAAAATAACAGTTTTGCAGTTTGATTTACAGCGATTATTGATTATTTTTACACTCGATTAATCAATAAAACATTTTAAAATGAAAAAATTATTTTTATTAGCAACTGCCGCTTTATTAGTAAGTGGTGTTTCTTTCGCAAACACAGACAAAGGCAAAAAGAAGAAATGTGCAAAAGGTAAATCTTGCTGCCAAAAATCATCAAAGTCTTGTAGTAAAGATGCTGAAAAAACTGCAGAAGTAAAAGCAGAAAGCAAAAACTAATCAACGCATTTACATTAAATTCGGAGCTTCCTATATGGAAGCTCTTTTTTTATAATATAGCCTCAAGCTCTTTCAAATGAGTAATCGTATATGTGGGCTTCATGTCCGTTTTTGCTTCAATATGATTAACGAAAATATTGTCCATGCCCGCATTCATAGCACCTTTAATATCTGCGTCTAGATTATCGCCAACCATAATGGATTCATGTAATAAAGCACCGGATTGATGCATAGCAAATTCAAAAATTTCTTTTTCTGGCTTCATACTGTTACTGGCTTCAGAAGTAATGACATGAGTAAAGAAATGGTCAATTTTGCTGTTTCGAATTTTACTCCATTGCGTCTTTTCAAAACCGTTAGTAATGAGATGTATCTGATAATCTTTATTTTTCAAATAATCCAGAATTTCATACGCATAAGGAAACATGCCATCTTTTACCGGCAAGATGTCAAGAAATCTTGCACTTAAATCTTTCGCTAACTTTTCGTCCCCCACTTTAAATTCCATCATTGTTCGCCACATTCTTCTCCATTTCAATTCTTCAGCTGTGATGTATCCGTTTTGATAGCGTTCCCAAAGTATTTTATTATGATGTAAATATTTACCATAGAAAGCATCGAATTCGGGTGTTACTTTTTCTGCTAATCTAAACTCTCCAAATATATCTGTCAGTGATGATTTGGCATTGGTATCAAAATCCCATAAAGTATGATCCAAATCAAAAAATACATGTTTGTATGAAGGCATTTATAAATTTTTATTTTTAATGTATGTCTATCTTTGCGTCGGAATCGTGAAGTTAATTATTAATCTCAATTAAATTAGAATATATGCTAGCAGTAATTACTGGAGCCAGCAGAGGAATGGGTAAAGCAATGGCAATTAAATTTGCCAAAGCAGGATATGATTTGCTACTTTGCTCCAAAACAATTGCAGCACTTGAAACTACAAGTGAATTTATTTTAGCAGAAGCACCCGGAATAAAAGTTAATCGGTTTGCGGCAGATCTTACCCAAAAAAAGGAAATACAAAAATTCGCAGATTATTGCAACAGCTTCGGTGCGGCAGATATTGTAATCAATAATGCCGGTACTTACACGCCAGGGAATTGTATTGATGAAGCCGATGGTGCTATGGAAAAAATCATGGACTTAAATTTTTTTAGCGCATATCACCTGACCAGAATGCTTTTACCAAAGATGATAGAAAGAAAGTCGGGACATATATTTAACATGTGTTCCATCGCTTCTTTACGTGCATACAAAGGCGGTGGTAGTTATGGCGTGAGTAAATACGCATTGTTGGGATTTACAAAAAACGTTAGATTGGAATTGATGGATTATGGCATTAAAGTAACAGCTGTTTTTCCAGGTGCAGTACTCACAGATTCGTGGGGTGATTTTGATAACAGCCAAAATCGGATTATGGTAGTAGATGATATCGCAAATATGGTTTTTGCCGCTTCGCAATTATCACCTCAGGCCGTTGTAGAAGATATTGTCATCAGACCTCAGTTGGGCGATTTGGACTAGTTGACTAAACCAATAAAATGCATCCCGCTTTGGGGGGACTTCAGTAAACTTATTTCCCGCCTTGGGAAATTGAGGGAGCATGAGTGAATTTATACCCTACCCCTCTAACTGAATGAAAATACACGGGATTTTTAGAGTCGTCTTTAACGTATTTTCTGAAGTTTAAAATGAAATTATCTATTGTTCTTGTAGTTGGAAAGACATTGTATCCCCACACCGCCTGTAATATTTTTTCTCTGGTGACAACTTCGTTTTTATTTTCAATTAAAAGTTTCAACAACATAGCTTCCTTTTTAGTCAGCGCTATCATTTCTCCAATTTTATTAGTAAGTATCAATCCGTTAAAGTCAATTTTGTTTCCTCCAAATTCATAGATATCGGTTATTGTATGTTTGTTCTCCATCCTTTCATTTTTTCTGATGAGCTTTTCTACTCTGAGTAATAGTTCCTCCAAATTGAATGGCTTTGTCAAATAATCATCTGCTCCTTTTTTTAATCCCAACACCCTATCTGCACTGCTGTTTTTTGCGCTCAAAATCAAAATAGGAATATCAATTTGCTGCAGCCTGATAGATTCGCAAACAGCAATGCCATCTATTTCCGGGAGCATTACATCCAAAATGATAAGATCATAATGCTCTTGATGAATTAACTGTAATGCGGACGCGCCATCAAAACTACTGCTCACGGTATAACCCTCAAGCTCAAGATTTAGTTTCAATGCTTCGTGGAGATTTTCTTCATCTTCAACTAACAAAATAGAATGTTTTATTTGCGACATATCAGATTAACTTATGGGTAGTTGAATGTTAAATATCGATCCTTGGGGGTTGTTGTCCTTGATTGACACAGAGCCTTTGTGGGCAAGGATAATTCTTTTAACCAAAAAAAGGCCCAGTCCTGTTCCTTTGGACTTTTGAGTGGCGGTTGTGCCCGTTCTGTAAAACTTCTCGAAAACTTTAATTTTATCCATATCAGAAATGCCATTCCCCTGATCTTGAATTTCAATACTGCAAGTTGTTTTCATATTCTTTAATGAAATAAATATCGGACTTTCTTTTGGCGAATATTTAATTGCATTTTCGATTAGATTGTTGATAGTCATCTGCAATAAAAAAGAATCTCCCTCAAGAAAAATATTATGATCAATTGATGTGCTGATCTTTTTTAAAGGAAATCTTTCCGCGAAATCCTTAACACATAACGAAAGCAATTCGCTAAAATTAAATTTTTCAGAGGTCATTTGATAAGCAAGAGACTCCATTTGGTAAGACAACAACAGATTATTACATAAAGCGTTCATCCTATTTGCTTCCTGAAGTGTATTGTTGATTAGTTTTTCCTGTTGAGAAATTTCAAGTTTTCTTTTTTGTAATGTTTCGAGATTGAGTTTGGTAATGGCTATGGGTGTTTTTAATTCATGGGTAATAGCCATCATGAAATTTTTTTGTTGTTCTGTAGTTTTTAATTGTGCTTTTACTGCTCTGAAAATAAAAATAGCGCCGGCCGATATCAGCAAAAGAAAAATAGCTCCTTCTCCTATATACTGGGCTTCCTTTCTTTTTTTGGCACTTAGGATGGCATCATATTTTCTTTGATAGTCGGTGTCTGATTTTGTTATTTCCTGAATTTTCAATGTAGTCATTCTTTCATTCTGTTGAGACAATGCCACAAACCACCAGACTAATGCAGCAATGACATACAAAAGTAAAATCCAGTATATAATAAAGATTGTTGTTATTTTTTTAGACTTGTAGGACATGAATAATTGTTAATTTCTTTTATCCAATCCCCAGCTGAGTTTGCTTCTCAAGGTTTGTAAAAAATGATTTTCGTTCATGCGAATCAACTTGATGTCAAAATTTTCTTTTTTTACAGCGAGCTGTACTTCTTTGCTAATGATTTCGCGTCTGCTGTCGAGTGTAATCAGAAATCCATCCGTTCTGCCTTCAAGTTCAAATGAAATGATGGTGTTATCCGGAACAATTATCGGCCTGATATTTAAATTATGGGGCGCGACGGGTGTAATTACAAAACTTTGGCTATCTGGAAAAACAACCGGACCGTTGCAACTCAATGAATAACCTGTAGAGCCGGTTGGAGTAGCTACAATAAGGCCGTCGGACCAATACGTGTTCAGAAATTCACCATTCAGGTAAGTGTGTATTTTAATCATGGGCGAGCTATCTTTTTTATGAATTGAAAATTCATTAAGCCCGTAAGGTGTTTTACCAAACAACGGAACATTGGCTTCAAGATGAATCAATGATCTTTTGTCAATCACATATTTTCTGTTTGCAATGGCATCCATTGCCGCATCAATTTCTTCCTTACCTATGTTTGCTAAAAATCCGAGTCTACCGTAATTGATTCCCAAAATTGGTATTCCATTGTCGCGGACCATGGTAACGGTATCCAGCAAAGTGCCGTCTCCGCCTAAACTGATCATACATTCAAAACTGTCATTTAGGTCTTCGGCACAATTAAAAGTTGAATATTTACTGTTATCAAGATTGATGGCTGAATAAAACTGGTTAAAAAAATCCTGAAAAAAAACTGGCTCAATGCCATTGGCAATAAGTTCTTCAAACAAATGATTGATATCTCTTTGCTGATCGTTTTCTACCCCCCGACTATAAATGGCAACTTTCATTTTTTTATTATTTTATTGTAAATAACGACGAAAAATGCTTGACTGAATTGTATTGTTTAATTTGTCGCCTTGAGTTGTATTCTAAGTTTCATTTTACAAAATACTTCTAGTGTGTAAAAATAATCCCTTTTCTCCTAATTGGTTAATGCTATATTCTATACTTAGTTTCAAGTCATACAAGCTAAGCAAATCGAATCCAAAACCAGCGGTGTAAAGGAATCGATTGTTCAATTCGGTAGCATATTTCTTTTTATTAAATGAGTATCCTGCTTCGGCATACAGTTTCGAATAAACAGTGAATGGGATGTAGGGCACTTGTTTTATTTTAAATGGCATAGGAATTTTTAATGAAAATAATTTTTTATTCAAATTGTATTTTGAAATGGCGGCCGCAACACCATCTATGACATAATATTCAAGTCCACTCAGATAAAAATCACCATACCCCATAGCACGCTGGTTAATATAAGCTTGCTCAAATGGCAATTTGATTTTTGTGAATAATTGAAAACCACTGTAGAAGTGTTTTTTATGGGTATAATATTTTCTATACGTAACATCTAGTGCAAACATATTTAAACCACCTGACCACCCCCAGCCCCTTTTTGTAATCAGGAAACTATACATTTTTCCTTTTAATGGATAGTTTATATTATCTGTGTTGATGTATTGAAACCCATATGTTAAATCAACAAACAACTTTTTTGAATGTGGTGAATTAAAATAATTGGGATTGTATTTGGCTGTAATCACACTATCATCAACTTTGATATAATTAAGCTGTGCTATAAAATAATGCCGATTGTAAAATCCATTTCGTTTTCTGTAAGAAGCGTTTACAAAAAATGCTGTTTTGCCAAAATCACTCTTATTGTATTGTAATAATTTGTTGTTATAACCAGTGTTGTAATTAAATTCTTTATTTTGAGCAAAACCCATTCCTACAGAAAACCCCTCTGTAAGTCTTGGATTGCTATATGGGGCCACATAATTAGCATAAAAATTTCTTGAATAGCCATTTAAAAATATAAGATTAAGTTGATCTCCTCTTCCGCTTATGTTGTAGTGGGTAAATTTTAAACCATAACTAACCCTATTAAAATCGGCATTGTATGTTTTCCACCATTCATTAAAATTTCTGTCTATGAGCTTGAATTGTGGAGCAGGATATATATACCATCTTTCCAACACAATTACTTTTAAGGCAAACGAATAAGCGCTTGTCATTAATGGAATGATTTCCACTTCAGAAAAAAGGTTTGTATTATATAATAGATCTCTGGATGCTTGAATGGTTTCAAAAAGTGAGAGCGCATTTACTGTGTCTCCCGACTTTATATTCATTTCTCTGAGTATGACATAGTCTTTGGTTTTTTTATTCCCGTAGATGATAATGTCGCCTAAAATAAATTTAGAAGAAGAGTCTATCAAATTCGTCTCTCGAAGTTGTTCATAAAATATTTTAGTGTCTATATGCTGCTGAGCATTTACAGATAGTGCATGAAGCAAGACCATGAAAAAAAAATACAAATAAGTTTGTTTCATTTTTTTCAGATTGCTTGAAAGTTATGATGAAAAATTAATACTTTTTATAAATCAAGATAGTTCATCAGATTTCTGTAATTGATATCTGATGTATCATCATATATTTTGGTGCCAAACTGATGCAATACTTTGTATTCATATCTTTCAAAAGTAGCAAGCAGAGAAGTAATTTCTTTTTTATTGATATGAAGGGTAACCGTAAGAATACCTGAAACCGGGTCTGTAGTAGAGTTTAGATGAAGTATCGTACAGTCATTGCTTTCAACGATTCTGCTGATTTCTGAAATTGAAAAATGTACCCTTTCCATTTCAAGCACAATCAATCCACCTATTTCATTGGCGCCGGCAAATTCACCAATGGTTTTTAATAAATAATCTGTGGTAATCACGCCCATAAATTCTGCAGCCTTATCCATCACTGGCACCACATTTGTTTCGTGTTGATTGCAATAACCAATTGCATTAAGAAAATGAACGTCTTCCTGTATATAAATAAGCATGAAGTTTTCCTGTATCATTTCAATTGTAGTGCGATCATCTTCTACGTCAAGCAAATCCTCTTCACTGATTAACCCAAGGTATTTTTTATCAGCGACAACAGGCAAGTGGGTAAGCTTAAAATCATTAATCAACAGTTTTGCTTTAGCTACAGTGTCTTGTAGTTTTAATTGGGGTATATTCTGATTGATTAACTGAGCTGTAAGCATTGTTTTGAGCTGAATAGGGTTAAACAAAATTAAAAACATAACCCTTAATAGGGTAATTGATTACAAAGCGAGCGAACTATCAAGCCTATTTAAAAAACCACTGAGAACTTTATTAAATTCTCCAGGAACCTCCATCATTGGCGCATGCCCACATTTGTCTATAAAATGTAATTCGCTATTAGGGATTAATTTATGAAACTCTTCGCCAACAAATGGGGGCGTTATGGTATCATTATTTCCCCAAATCAGACAAGTTGGTAATTTTATTTGATTTAATTCCTGACCAAGATTATTTCTGATGGCACTTTTTGCAAGCGCAATAATTTTAATCACCTTCATTCGATTATTAGTGATTTCAAATACTTCATTTACAAGATCTTCGGTAGCTAATGCAGGATCATAAAAAGTGAGAGAAGTTTTATGTCTGATATATTCTTTGTCTCCTCTTTTAGGATAAGAATCTCCCATGCCATGTTCAAATAGTCCGGAGCTTCCCGTAAGAATCAAGGATTTGATTCGTTCTGGTTTTTTTAAAACATGAACCAAAGCCACATGACCTCCGAGAGAATTTCCCATCAGATGAATATTTTGATAATTTCTGTGTTCAATAAACTTATTGAGAAATTTTTGCAGCCCACCAACTGAAGTATGTAGCAAATCTAGGTCGAGTAATGGCAAAATAGGAACAACTACCTTATGTGTTGATTTAAAGTAATCAATTAGATCTTTGAAATTACTCAGAGCTCCAAATAAGCCATGAAGCATCATCAGCGGTTCTCCTTCACCCTCTTCAATGAATTTGAATTTACCGTCCTGTTTTATTGAGTAATCCATTCTTTGACAATATTTTTAATAATAGCCTTGCGCTTAAAATTACATTAATTCAAATAATACCTCAAATATTAGTTGATTTTATTGGGCAGGCCTTCGAAATATTGCTGGAGCTGTAAAAAAACGCCTTTGAAGAAAGGTATTATCTTTCCCAGATTGTCAATAATCCAAGGACCTAAAGGTGAAAAATACGGATAAAAAACCGACTGGCTCAAATTTTCTTTTCCAAGAATCTTCATTTCTGCTGCATAAAATATGACAACACTGAGTAATGAACCATACAGCAACAAATAGATACAAATACCTCCAAATTTATTCAACCAGCCTAACATCATCACTTCAGATGTTTTTTCAAAAAATTTTCCTGCATAAAAAAACAGAATTATGAATACAGCAAAAATCAAAACAAACGAAAGAAAGGGAAGCCATACTGCATGGGTCTGAAAATGTGCGGACATGAAATTGGATACAACGGCAGATAACTTAGTCGCTGCTGCTAACCCAACTATAAATGCAATAAAAGAAAACAAAGATTGTATAAATCCTTTGCTCATGCCTTTATACACGGCAAAAGACATCAACACAACAAAAATGATATCAATGATCATTCGCTTATTTTGATGACGTTAAATTAAGCCAGCATTTCTTTCACAATAGCACTGATGGTTTTTCCATCAGCTAACCCAGCAAGTTGTTTGGAAGCCAGGCCCATAACTTTTCCCATATCGGCAGCAGAAGATGCGCCCGTTTCGGCAATAATATTTTTTACGGCTTCTTTGATTTCTGCTTCTGTAAGTTGCTTGGGAAGGAATTTTTCTATCACCGCCATTTCTTCTCTTTCCTTTTCAGCTAAATCCTCACGACCTTGTTTTTCGAAGATGTCGAGAGAATCCTTGCGTTGCTTCATCATCTTTTGTAAAAATTTCTGTTCAGTAGCTTCATCAATTTCTCCGTTTGCACCAGGTTCAGTTTTGGCTTTAATGATCTCAGCTTTAATAGCTCTTAAAGCTCTTAATACCGCTTCATTTTTAGATTTCATGGCGTCTTTCATTTCCGCCATTATTTTTACTTCGAGTGACATAGTTTGTATTTTAAAATGTAGATATAAAAATAAATAAAATTAGCCTTGTTCTTTGATCATATCGTCTCTGAATTTCTGATAAAAATCTTTGGCAAAGGTTTTCATCTCTTCGGAAAGCACATTGTTTTTAGTGGCCCTGTTGAAAGTATCTGCCATGGTCATCAACATCTGGTAATAAAAATCACCCATTTCATCTACCATCATGTCTTTGGTCCACAAATCAATACGAAGCGCCGATTTATCTGCACTGTCCCAAAATGCCAAACACATGGCTTTTGATTTTTGCGCCATTTCTGCAGTACTGTCTGAAGCCTGCCAATTGATTTGTTCAGGAATTTTATTAGGGTCAAGAATAACGTCAATGGTAATGGTAGATTTTTGCATATTCACAATTTTTGGCAAAGTTAATAGGTTTGAAGGGTTATTGTTAAAGTCAAAATTTAAAAAGCTTGTCCCGAAACCTCGGGGTAAAAATTAAAAAATCAGGTAATCAATTTTGAATTTTTACTTTTAAATTTTGACTTTTTTATTTTTTATTCAACAATCGAATGGAGAAATCTTGTAGTAAAATCTTTCAAATCTACTTCCATAATTTTCTGGTAAGCTGCATGTGTTATTTCATTTCTCAGTGCCTCATCTTTATACAATAAAATCATCTTCTGCGACAATTCCTTTTCGTCTGTTTTGGCATATAAAACCGAGTCCTTGAATTCAGCTTTAAAGTAATCAGCATCATGAACAATCATTGGAATTTGCATTTGCATGCAATCGTTCATTTTGTAATCTGATTGTTGTTTTTCGGAAATGAAAATACAACCGTAAGCCGCAGCACATGCAACATCTTTTTTATCTGTCGAAATCAACTTTACATCGGCTTTATATTTATATGTTTCGAGCTGTTTGGATAACGAATTGATATTTTTATCATCAGCAACAATCAACAGGTTCATACTCGACTGTTGCCATTTCTTAAAAAATGAAAACGCTTTTAAGGTTGTAATGATTTTATCTTCTTCAACACCTGCTGCCATCAATAGATAAAAATCTTTTCCATCACTTAACACTGATTTTACTTCTTCTTTCTGTGTAAAATTTAAAGATTGAATCTGTTCGTCGGGTAAGAGCGGAATGGATATTATTTTAAGTTCGGCTTCAGGAAATTTTTCAATTAATAATTGCTTTATGTACTGATTTGAAACGATGATACGATAAGCCGCTTTTATGTATTGATGTCGATTTGATTTTCTAATAAAATCATCATTTAAAATGTGAATGATTTGTCTGGACTGGTATTTCAGATTGCAGTAATGTGAATGGCTGACAAATACATCTATTTTATTTTTCTTCAAAAAACTATTCAAAGAAAATTGGTACCAAATGCCTGCAGTTATGTTGTTTTTTATTGCCGGAGTTAAAGCAAAATGTTTTGTGATATTATCATTCAATAGACAAGAGTGATTTTTTTTGTCACTTAGGAAAAAGATGCTGGATGCTGGATATTGGATGCTGGATGCTATACGGAACAACTTGTAATTGATATCACGGGCAATATCTTGATCAGATAAGTTAGCATTGATTTGAACCGCAATGTTCATAGAGATATTATTTAAGCACTTTTACTTTTACCGTTTCAATCCTGGTATCGCTAACATTCAAAATGTCGAATTCGAAATTGCCGATGATGATTCTTTCTTTTTGTTTGGGAATAGATTGGTGGTTCTGAATGATATAGCCGGAAAGTGTTTCGGCATCTTCATTGCCTTCAAATTTGATATGGTATTTTTGAGTGACGTAGTCAAGCTCTAGTCTGCCACTGAAAATATATTCGTTTTGAGCAATTTGCTTGTCTACAAAAGATTCCGGAACATCATATTCATCTTCAATTTCTCCAAACAGTTCTTCCAACAAATCTTCCATGGTAACAATACCTGCGGTGCCACCAAATTCATCAACAACCCAGGCAATACTTTTTCTTTCTTTACTAAATTTATTGATTAAATCAGAAGCACTCATGGTTTCTGGTACCGCGGGTATAGGATGAATGATTTCCTGTAAGGTTAAAGGGTTTTTGAATAAATCCAGGTGATGCACATAACCAACAATATTATCAATGTTTTGTTCGTAAACCAGGATTTTGCTAAGCTTAGTTTCAATAAATTTGTTTCTAACATCCTCAATGCTCTTTGTCGTTTCAACTCCTTCGATTTCTTTTCTAGGAATCAGGCAAGCTCTTAATTTAACATCACTTAATGACAATGCATTCTCAAACAATTCTTTATTAATTTTTGTGTTTTCTTCGTCATCAATATGCCTAGACTGTTGTATGAATTGTTCAAGATCAATCTTGCTGAACGCTTCTTTATCATTACTAATTTTTACATTAAAAATATACTTCAGCATCCACTCCGATATACTTACAAAAAATGTTGAAAACGATGAAAATAACCAATATAAAAATCTGGTAATAGTACTTATAAAATCCGAATCAAGAATCTCATTACTTCTTGCTCTGAAATATGCTTTACATATTAGTTCTGTAAACAAAATAATAGAAGTTGAAAGCAAAACCTCAACCAATAGTTTTACATAATCGATATAATCCGGGTGAAGCACACCTTGCATGATTTTTTTAATCCACTCCCAAACCGGAAACAACATATCACCAATCAACAATCCGTAAATGACTAATAAAAAATTGATGCCAACAAGTATTGTCCCAATAAATCTTGTTGGATGATCTGAAAAGTTCCCCCAGGTTTTTCCACTAGGTGTACCCTGTTTTTTCTTAAGTTCGATAGAAAGTTTGTTGGCGGAAATAAATGCAATTTCAATTCCCGATAAAAAACCAATGAAGATTAAAGAAATAAAAATAGCCAATAAAGCAATCCAATCCATAACTTAAAATTAGTGATTTCCACCAAACTTATACATATTGAAATCAGGAATTTATAAAATCACCGACAATTTTCAACGCCCGTTCACAGGCGCTATCGAGATTGTCATTTATAATTATTTTATCAAAATGATCTTTGAAACTTATTTCATAGGAAGCTTTATTTACCCTTGCTGCCAATGATTCCTCGGTTTCTGTACCTCTTGATAAAAGTCTTTTTTTTAACTCATCTACAGAAGGTGGTTCTACAAAAATACTGAGGGTGTTTTCGGGATATTGTTGTTGTACATGCAAAGCGCCTTTTACATCAATATCTAAAACAGGAACTTTTCCCAGCGACCAAATTCTTTTTAATTCTGATTTTAGTGTCCCGTAATATTTCCCTTCATAAACCATCTCCCATTCTGCAAATTCTTTTTGTTGTATTTTTTTTTTGAAATCTTCCAATGTAATAAAATAATAATCAACGCCATTTGTTTCATTGCCGCGAGCTTGTCTTGTAGCAGCCGAAACAGAGAATGAAAGTACCGGAAATGTCTTCATCAAAAAATGAGTAATTGATGTTTTGCCCGCACCTGAAGGGGCTGTTATAATCAGAATTTTTTGATGTATTTGATTCATTGTTTGTTGTTTTAGCCAAGTTGATTCGTTAGGTAAGGATATTAAATCGAAATTTTGAAAGTTGCGAATTTACTTCATTCGTTGTACGTATTAAAATTTCTTAACCACAATTATGATGTTTTGCTCTCTGTATTTTAGCTATTAATTTTTTTAAAATTATTTTTTTTCATCATTGTGTTCAAAGCAATATTAATTTAAAGTTGCTTTACCCAAAAATCCGGGTTTATTTAGAGAGGCTATCTTGTAACTTTGTCTAATGGTTATGATTGGTTACATCAATAAAATCATTATTTACTAATCGGATTTGCCATATTACAAAGAAACAAAATGAACTTTGTGGTTTACACAATGAGTTAATGAACAAAATGAACAAATCAATTTTTTCTAAAATTATCGCCGGTACAATGAACTGGGGTTTTTGGGGCAAAAACTACAACACGTTTGACATGGCGAAAATGATTCATTGTTGTATCAGCAACAACATAACTTCATTTGATCATGCTGATATTTATGGCGATTACACCAATGAGGCTGATTTTGGAAAAGCAATGATAGAAAGCCGAATTGACAGGGCATCTATTCAATTGATTTCAAAATGCGGCATTCAATTGAAAGGAACCTCAAGAAATAATTCCATCAAACATTACGAATACTCAAAAGAATATATCATCTGGTCTGTTGAACAATCTTTAAAAAATTTACAAACCGAATACCTCGATTTGCTATTGCTACATCGACCAAGTCCATTGATGCAAGCTGATGAAATTAGTGCAGCAGTTGACACTTTAAAATCAGATGGAAAGATTCTTCATTTCGGTGTTTCAAATTTCTCACCTTCTCAAACAGCATTGATTCAGCAAAAAACAAACATCAGATATAATCAAATTGAATTCTCGCTTACGCATTGTGAAGCCATGACAAATGGAAGTCTTGATGATATGCAAATCAATAACATCACTCCGATGAGTTGGGCGCCTTTAGGAACATTTTTTAAAAAACAAGATGCCCAATCCTACAATATTAAAAATACCGTCTTAACATTAGCTGATAAATATTGCGTAACAGAAGAGGCAATATTATTGTCCTGGATTCTAAAACATCCCGCAGGAATCTTACCTGTCATCGGCACAACGGAGCCTTCAAGAATATCCAACGCAATGAAATCAATCAATGTTGAATTAGAGCTTCAAGACTGGTTTTCCTTGTGGTCTGCAAGTATGGGAAATAATGTACCCTAGTTTGTAACAATAAATCAAATTTAAAATTTACCAACACTAATCATTAAATTTGACACTCCACAAATCAATTTAATTTCGACATATGAGTATCAAAAAACTTCTCATTATTTTTTTGTGCTTTATCATTCCGCTTTCTGTATTTGTAATGATTTCAGCAGTACTATTAAACAAAACAGAACAGCAAGCATATCAAACCAAAGAGGCCAGATTTAATTCTTATAAACTTGCCGAAGAACTCCTCAGGTCTTCTGAATTATTAACTCGTTTTGCCAGAACATATGTAGTTACAAAAGATGAGAAATATCTAACTTATTTTAATGATGTATTAGATATCCGAAATGGCAAAATCAGCAGGCCAGAAAATTACAATGGCGTTTACTGGCATTTGGTTACTGATAGTTTAATACCATCGCCAATTAAGGGTGGGACTTGTATTCCTCTCGAACAGCAAATGCAAGATGCGGGAATTACTATTAAAGAGTTCGGCTTATTAAAAGATGCACAGAATTATTCTAATGATTTGGTTCATTTAGAAAATGAAGCTATGGGAATGATAAATGATATTAAGAAGAATAATGTTGCCCCTACAGATACAGCAGCTGTTCACTTGAAGGCAATCAATATGCTTCATGGTACCGAATATCATCATTACAAAGCTACTATCATGAAGCCTATTGCTGAGTTTGTAAACCTTTTAAATGAAAGAACTCAGATAGAAGAAGATACAATTTTGGCTAAAGTCAATCAACTTTTATTTATGTTGATTACAACTTCATTGCTGACCTTGCTCTGTTTTATCTTCTTCGCTTTTATTATTTATAAAAAAGTTTTGAAAAGAGGAGCGTTGATTATCGATACTGTACAGGCCATTACACAGGGAGATTTACAAAAAAGAATTAATGATAATCAAAAAGATGAATTGAGTTTACTTTCCGGTGCGATTGATAAAATGACAGACAAATTGGAAGGTGTTATTAATGAAGCCAATAAAAAAACGGCAGATGCAACTGTATATGCTGAGGAGCTTGCGATTGAAAGAGATCATAGTGAAAAATTACTTACCAATATACTCCCAGTATTAATTGCCGACAGACTAAAAAAAGGCGAATCTCAAATTGCTGAAACATTTCCTGAGGTTACGGTTTTATTTGCAGACATTGTCGGATTTACACAATTGTCTGCGAAGCTTTCCCCACGTCAACTGGTGGGCATGCTAAATGATGTATTCGGAAAATTTGATGAGCTTGCCGTACAATTCAAACTTGAGAAAATAAAAACAATTGGCGACTGCTATATGATTGTGGGAGGTGTTCCAGATAGAAGCGTTACCCATTGTCAACAGGTAGCCGACTTTGCAATTGCTGCAATTAAATGTGTAGAGGATTACGCTAAAGAAACTAATTATGATCTTAAAATTAGAATTGGCATTCATACAGGTACAGTTGTGGCAGGAATAGTTGGTAAACAAAAATACAGCTATGACCTTTGGGGAGACGTGGTTAACATCGCCAGCAGAATGGAATCTTCGGGCAGTGCCAATAAAATTCATATAACAGAATCAGTAAAAATCAGATTAGCAGATGATTATAATTTTGTAGAAATGGGTACTGTAGATTTAAAAGGTAAGGGCATTACCAATAGCTTTTTTCTTACGAATAAAAAACTAAATAGAGAATAATTTGTGTCGGCTTGATGCTGATAATTAGGAATTTGTAATCTAATTGATTTTAAATCAAAATTGTTGATTTTCATATAAAACTGGCGCCGGTCTCCCGAACAAACCAAAAACCTTACAAAAAAGCATTAATGAACATCATCCTCGAAACACAAAGATTTTACCTACAAATGGCGCCGGTCTCCCGACCGGTGTCTAAAAGAGCTTAAAAGACTTTGTCTTTATTATAAAACTAGCGTCGGTCTCCCGAACAAACCAAAAACCTTACAAACAAAGCATTAATGAACATCATCCTCGAAACACAAAGATTTTACCTCAGAGAACTCATCGAATCTGATGTTGATGGCTTTTACGAACTCGATTCCGATCCAGAAGTGCATCGTTATCTCGGCAATAACCCGGTAACCGATAAACAAAAATTATTCGAAGTCATTAAATATGTTCAGCAACAATATGTCGAAAATGGCATTGGCAGATGGGCTGTAGTAGATAAACATACCAATGAATTTATCGGTTGGTCTGGATTGAAATTGGTGAAAGACACCATCAATAATCAAAGCAATTATTATGATTTGGGGTATCGCTTAATTCGTAAACATTGGGGCAAAGGCATCGCCACAGAAACCGCAAAAGCTTCCATTGATTATGGTTTCAATGTGATGAATTTAAAAGAAATTATTGCTGCCATACATTGTGATAATGTAGCCTCTAACAATGTAGTGAAAAAATTAGGTTTTGAATTAGTGGAAAATTTTGATTTTGACGGAGAAAAACACAATTGGTATAAACTAGAAAAACAAAACTATTGATCGGTTTACTTTCAAACAACTTTACATTTATAAAATGAAATCATCCTTTTCCAAATCATTGACAACGCTTCTGATTGTTTCTGTCACATTGGCCTTTTCTTGCAACCAAGTAAAAGAAAAAACAAAACAAACCATAAATAAAGGCGGAGAAACCGTCGGAAAAACCGCAACCGAATTTTTTGAGGGCGTTTCTGAGGGTGTAGACAAAACCATGCAATGCAAAATCACACTTTCAGAAGCATTAACTAAAAACGGCATCAAAACAGGAAAATTTATTATTGACAGCGACACGCTTGGCGGCACCAAAAACAAACTGAGTCTGTATTTGATATTTGAAAAAGATTTTTCAGGAAATATTAAGGTCAAATCATATGACAAAAATGGGCTGGAATCAGGAAGAACAAATATGAACATTAGTGGTAAAGCAGGAAACGCAAATTACTTTGATTTTATTTTCGACAGAAGAACCAATATCGAACAAAAAACTACGCTTGTTTTGGAATAATTTTTTCAACAATATTAAGCTTTGAATGATAGAAATGTCATTAAATCAATAAACATGCTCTATTTATTTCTCCGGGTGTTTTTCATTCCTGTATTGTTGTTTGGATATTTGCTTTTTCAGTTTACTATTAAAAAGAAAAAATTCATAGAATTGAAAAACGATTTATTTTTTGTGATTGTTTTTAGCGCTATGATTTTTTTACTATATTTTCTATTACAAAAATGAGAGAATCCATCATAGATATCATTGGAGAAATCATGTGGATTATGGTATTCGTTGCTCCATTACTATCTGTAATTATTGTTTGGAGAACTTTTGAAATCAATAAATTCTTTCGCATTCTCATCGGACTTATCATTGGACTTTTCATTTCAATGATTTGTTTCTACATCAGCCTAGAAATTATTTTTAGACATGGCATGGGGCCTGTATAATGGATGTTGACACCAGACAATCGACGAATGGCGCCGGTCTCCAGACCGGTGTCTAAAAGAGCTTAAAGACTTTGTCTTAAAAATTCGATACCAAAAACAAAACCCTCACCATTATAAATCATCATTTCACAAATATTTTATTAAGTTTGACAATCTAAAATCAGTGGAACAATTAACCACTCTAAAAAATAGGCGCAACCGAAAAGCCTTACGAGTAGGATGTATCAAAAAATGTTATAAAAAATGGATGCTCAAAAAGTTGACATGTTTATCATGTCTAATGCAAAATTCTTCGAAAGTCACCATGTGCATGCAATCAGAGAAAGATTGATTGCTATGGATGATTCTAAATGGGTAGGTATTTCTACCATTCAATTCAAAGATCCAACCACAAGTTTAATTGTTTCAATCTTAGCAGGTTCTTTAGGAATAGATCGTTTCATGATTGGCGATACTGGAATCGGTGTTGGTAAATTATTAACCTGCGGTGGTTTGGGTATCTGGACTATCGTTGATTGGTTTATGATTCAAGGTGCAACTCGTGAAAAAAACATGCAGAAATTACAGCAATTCCTTTATTAATGACCCTCAACAGGAACAGACTATATCTGATAATATTGATAGCCTGTGCAGCAGGTTATGTTTGGCTGACAATGAATTTGTTATATCCACCAGTTCATCATTCCAAAGAAACAAGCATTTGTTTACTGAAGCATTTCACCAACATACCCTGCCCTTCCTGTGGTTCTACCAGATCTTTGTTGTCTATTCTAAATGGTAATTTTTCAGAAGGATTTTATCTGAATCCTTTGGGTTATATATTATTAGTGATTATGATTGCAGCTCCAATATGGGTTATTTATGATTGGCTCAACAAATCACAATCTCTATTATCTTTTTATAAAAAATCTGAACAATTTCTTTGTAGAAAAATAGTAGCTATCCCTGCAATTCTATTGGTATTGATGAATTGGGCATGGAACATTTACAAAGGCATTTGATTATGGAAAATAAATTTGATTACCAGCCAAGCGAACATGAAGCGGAAAAAGCTTCCAACAGTTATCTGATGTCTCTTATTGCTTTAATTGCAGGTATGCCTTTGCCCATCATCAACCTGATTGCTTCTGTTATCTTTTTTATCGGCAATCGCAAAGGGACTTATTTTGTAAGATGGCATTGTACTCAAGCATTACTATCTCAGTTCTCATTGCTTTTTATGAACAGTTTCGGATTCTGGTGGACCATCTCCATCATGTTTGGTCCGGAAACAATTAGCAGCAAATATATTGGCTATATCATCACCATTTTGATTTTCAATATTAGTGAATTTATTGCCACCATTTACTCGGCTGTTCAAACCAGAAAAGGCATTCATGTTAAATGGTTTTTTTACGGAAATCTCACCAACTTAATTTGTAAAGCCTGATATGAAAAAAATTATCTTTCAATTTGTTGTATTGGTGGTCCTTTTTTTCGGTCTATGGTTTTTGCTAAGCAATATCAACTGGATGTCGGCATTTAAAATTGAAAAACTGACCGATGATACTGAAATTAAAATCGGAAAAGCAGTTTGGGATTTGTATAAAAAAACAGAGAAAGAAAATAAAGACGAAAAAGCAGTAAATGCAATTGATAGTATCGTTGATAGAATTTGTTCCAAAAACAATATCAATCGAGAAACTATCAAAATTCACATCATCATCAAAGACGACATCAATGCCTTCGCAATGCCAGGCGGACATTTGGTTGTTTATAGCGGATTGATAACGGCTTGCGATAACCCGGATGAATTGGCCGGTGTTTTGTCTCATGAAATTTCTCATATAGAGCTTGACCATGTGATGAAAAAATTAATTAAAGAAGTGGGCTTGTCTGTTCTGATTTCAATGACATCTGGAAATGGAGGTGGTGAAACGATAAAACAAGTTTCTAAAATACTTTCTTCATCTGCATTTGATAGAAAATTAGAGAAGGAGGCGGACATTAGTGCTGTAGAATATATGATAAATGCAAAAATCAACCCCGAACCACTTGCCGAATTTTTATACAAACTCGCTGAAAACAAAGCAGACGAATCAACTTATGAAGGCTGGCTCAACACACATCCTGATTCTAAAAAAAGAGCAGAGTATATTTTAGAATATAGCAAGAATAAAATAAAAAAAACAAAACCTGCATTAAGCGAATCAAGTTGGAAATTATTGAAAGAAAATGCATTAGATTAATTTTAGTCCCCTTCTCAATTAGCGCCGGTCTCCTAATTGGAGTATAATCTTTCCTCATTGGCGCTTATCGCCCGACCAATTATTTGCACCACTAATTGCCTTAAAAGGAACTTTAATAATGGAATAAAATTGCTTCTGTCGTAATATTGCAATATTGCAATATTACGACAACAATAAAATATAAATCAATCTGTTAACTATAAAATTGTTTTCATTATAGCAGGTTTGTTTTTATGCACAATATCTGCTTTCGCACAATCAAAATCTGCTTTTCTCATCAGTGATTGGATGACTTCAAAATGGAAATATATAAAGTAAGGCCCAAACGGAAACATCAAGTTTGAAGAAGTTGAAAAACAATGTTGTATCATTTAAAAACGATAAAAATGATTTTTACAGTTCTGTAAAATGCGAGGCGGTTTTAAAATATTGTGATGAACAAAATTATTTATCTCAACATGTAATGCATATGAAATCTGTTTTATCGAGTTTTCTTATTTGTTGTTGTTTACATTCCTCGGCACAGTTTGCTATAGTAACTGATAATGATGGTTATGTGAATGTAAGAGAAGATGCCGACATCAAAAGCAAAATTATCAACAAGCTGAACACTGGCCATTTGATCTATTGTTTCGAAAACAAAGGCAACTGGACCAATATCGATTATACACTAAATAATAAAGAATGCAACGGATACATCTATAAAGACAAATACAATCCCGTTGACGATTACATCAATATTCCTGTTTACAAGCAAACAGGAAATAAAATTGTTTTAAAAAAAGATTCCATTTCAATAACGCTGACTAGCGCTTCGTTTGATAAGAAAAAACACCATTTTAAATATTTGAAAGATTATCCAGACCAAATTAATCTGATAGACAATAAAAAATATTGGGGTAAAGACGGTGGTATGCCTTCCTCACAATATGAAAAAATTGTCATCAGCCATGGTAAAAAAACAAACACAGTTCCTTTTGCCGCTCTTCAAGGACTATACGAACCGAATATGTTTTCGCCCACAGCGACTTTTGACTATGTTAACGATGTCATCTATATTCAAAGCATGAACAGCGATGGCGCCGGAAGTTATGAAGTGATATGGAGAATTGAAAAGGGAGAATACAAAGAACGATTGGTTGTTTATGGGTTTTGATGGGTCTAGATTTGTTTTTTATTTGGGGGGCTTTTTTTGATATTGCAATATCGCAATATTACGACAGCAATTACCAAAGCAACAAATCTTCTCCAAAATCACATGTATCTTATTTGGATTTGCTTATTCAAATTTGTTAGGCAGATGGAAATTGCGTATCGTACACCCTTTTTAAAATAATTTTTGAAATAATATCTTTGCGGAAATAGCCTGATTTCAAATGACATTTCTACAAATTGTCAATAATTGTTTTATTTTTAAGCCTCAACAATCATTAAATATTAAATGAATCACTTAAACAAATCTATTGTTTGGATATACCTTATTTGCATATTTATATCTTTTGAGTCTTGTAAAAAAACTAGCACCGACACAAATCCACAACCTGTTGTTTTTACTTTTTCTGCTCCTGATACTATTTTATTTGAGTATAGCGGAAACAAGCCCTTGGCAGTTGGTGTTCAATGCACAGAGGACAGAGAATTTGGCGCTAGTTTATCAGGATTGAATGGTTCTTTTTCTGACAACAATCAAGATTTGGTTATTCGATCAAATCAGCAACAGTCTTTTAATATTACTTTCAATCAATTAGGAGCAACACCCGGAATATATCCCTGTGAACTTAGAATGTCTGTATTCAATGTAAACAACTATACACCTCAGTATAAAACCATTCAGTTGGTATATGCACCTAATTGTGGCTATAATTTTATAAATCATATTAACGGAGAAATTACTTACCAAATAAATGGAAACCTGTTATATAGAAATATCAGCTGTTCTTACAACAATCTGGGACAATTGGTTGTTACTAACCTTACAAGTTTTCCTGTAACACTTGATGTTAATTGCCAGGCACAAACAGTAACTATGAAGCCCGTTACTATCAATGGTTTTTATATGACTGGAGATGGGACAATTCAAGGGCAATTTATCAATCTTAATATTTACAGCAACGGAGCCCTTGACGCTGTATCAAAAATTAAACCCTAATTCGTAGTTAACATTACATGAATAGGTTTGTTTCTATTTTGCTGATTCATTTTTCTGTTTAATGAAAAAGATTTTCTCAATATTTCTTTTCTTTTCTTTTCAAAATTGTTTTTCACAATTCAATAATAACGACAGCTTAATAACCAATCCAATTGATTTCAATGAATATATGTTCATCATTAAAAACATTGATGCCAAGTTTTCAAAAACAGACTCGATTACACATGATACAAACAATAATTTCAAATGGAAGTTCATCTGCTCTTACAAAAAAGGTTGGCAAACAGTAATTGGTTATAATAGCGCATCATCAAGCGTCAAAATGCACCGAAGCGATTTCAATAATATTTGTGTATTGCGAAGCGGCAACGACATTTTTACAACTTCTGAATTGAAAAAGCTTTTTTATTTAGGAGATTCAAGATTTATAAAAGACAGCGTCGGCAACATCATCAACGGACCGATGGTTATGACAAAAAATAATAAAACCCTAATTATTACACAGGGCAATTCCTATCCTAACGGAAATCAAACAAGCTGGGATTATAGTCTTATTTATTATTTTACACGGGAAGTAGATTAGTGAAATGATTTTTTAAAATCACTATATTAAAAAAATTATTTTACCGAGTTCTTGCCACTTATCCAGCCTATCTAGCCTATCTAGCCTATCTAGCCTATCCAGCAGGCCCAATAAACATCCACATATTGCCTTTCTTTAGAATAATTAACTATAGTTTTTCATTAACGAGGTTTATTTCATACTTAACAATAAAGTATCTTGTTTAACAAAATGCAAAAAACTTAATGACACTCAACGATTTCATTTCAAAATTCGATACAGAAAACACCATCGTACTTCTTGAGGGAAAAAGAAGTGTATTGACAAAAGATCAGCATAAACTTTTTTCTTTAGGAAAACTATTAGCCACTCGAACCTCAAAAATGATTTTTAGAAGTGGCAATGCCGAAGGCTCAGATCAATTCTTTTCTGAGGGTGTTGCGGCTATTGATTATAAAAGATTGCAAGTTATTATTCCCTATTCTGGGCACCGACAAAAAACCAATAAAGCATATAATACCATATCATTGGATGATATTAAAATTGCATCAGATCGCGAAGTGGTGATGCAATCAAAAAACAATAAAAAAACAGAAAAATTAATTGATAAGTTTGTAGCTGGCGATAAAAATAAATTTACCATTAAAGCAGCTTACATTATTCGCGATACAATAAAAGCTATTGGTACGAATGAAATCTTACCGGCAAGCTTTGGGATATTCTATGACGATTTAGAAAACCCAATGACTGGTGGAACTGGTCACACTATGAACGTTTGTAAACAAAACAATATACCGCTGATTGATCAAAAAGTTTGGTTCAATTGGTTGCACGAATAAAATATATTCCTCTTTTTCACTTCTGATAAAATGTTTTTATTAAATAACTTTCGGATTTTTATTGACTAATTCACATTTAATACCATGTCGCACCGTAGAGATTTTATAAAAAAAGCAGGAATCATTTCCTTCTTATTGACTAACGGTTTTTCTTCAATTGCAAAATCTAAGATTATTGGAAGATTGAGTGAAAATAAGAAAACAGTGGGTAAACCTAATAAGTCAACCAATGACATGAAAACAGTAAAACAAAATATTTCTGCAGATGGTTTTTTTATTTCCAACAGGCCAGCGCTTTCAAACAGAAAATTTACAAGTAAAGCGGTTGAGGATACAATTGTAAAAGTAAAATCAGTGATGGCGGATAAAGAATTGGCTTGGATGTTTGAAAATTGTTTTCCTAACACATTGGATACAACGGTCACCTATACTGAAATAAACGGAGAGCCTTTTACATATGTAATCACAGGAGATATTGATGCCATGTGGCTGCGAGACTCCTCTGCTCAAGTATGGCCCTATCTCCCTCTTGCCAATGCTGATGAAAAATTAAAAAAGCTTTTAAAAGGAGTAATAGCCAAGCAGAGCGAATTCGTACTTCTCGAGCCATATGCAAATGCTTTTTACAACGATCCAAAACGTATTAGCGAATGGAAAGATGATTATACTACCATGAAGCCCGGAGTTCACGAATGTAAATGGGAAATTGATTCGCTTTGTTATGTTATTCGTTTGGCGCATGGTTACTGGAAAAATACAGGCGATGTTTCTATATTTAATACCCGTTGGCAAGACGCTATGAAGTTGATTATAAAAACCTTCAGAGAACAACAACGACTCAATAATAAAGGTCCTTATCATTTTCAAAGGAATGCCGCAAATCCTACCGATACTCAATTTGGCGGGGGTTATGGTAATCCAACAAAAAAAATCGGACTCATTCATTCAATGTTTCGTCCTTCAGATGATGCTACTGTTTTTCCTTTTTTAATTTCTTCAAACATGTTTGCTGTT
Source organism: Chitinophagaceae bacterium (assembly GCA_947461495.1). Classification (GTDB taxonomy): domain Bacteria; phylum Bacteroidota; class Bacteroidia; order Chitinophagales; family Chitinophagaceae; genus Ferruginibacter. The sequence goes on along the minus strand of CANHLV010000001.1, from coordinate 4,135 downwards.
GTTTCATTGCGGCAGCTTTCGTCGATTTTTTCCACTGTTGTAGGTAATGCTGAATTGGCAAATGAATGTAAAATATTTGCTGAAGAGTTAGAGCTTTCCATAAAAAAACATGCAACACATCATCACCCTACCGCGGGCAAGATACACCCCCTTGAAATAGATGGTTTTGGAAATGCACTATTCATGGACGATGCCAATGTGCCCAATTTGCTTTCTTTACCTTACCTCGGTTATTGTTCATCTGATAATGAATTGTATCTTAATACAAGAAATTTTTCATTGAGCGAATCTAATCCCTGGTTTAATGAAGGTAAATTCGCAAAAGGAATTGGCGGACCCCATGTCGGAGAAAAAAAAATATGGCCTCTTGGTTTGGTGATGCAAGCGCTTACAAGTAACAATGATAATGAAATTATTGCTTGTTTGTCGATACTGAAAAAAACGCATGCGGGTACCGGGTTTATCCATGAATCATTTCATGTTGACAATCCAAATGATTTTTCAAGAAGCTGGTTCGCATGGGCAAATACGATTTTTGGCGAACTGATTCTTCATCTATATAATGAAAAACCGGAATTATTAAAACAAATCGTTTGATATTCTCTGTCCGTTGATTTTGTACCAACATCTCGACTTCTTTATTTAAATATTATGGGTAAATTAAAAACATTGACTGCTTCTCTTGAAAAAACTTTACTTCAAACCTTAAAAGAAAGATTTGAAAAAAATAACAATCGCCACAAAGATATTGATTGGTCTCTCGTACAAAAAAGACTCGAATTCAATAAAGAAAAACTTTGGACAATTCACGAAATGGAAAGAACAGGTGGAGAGCCAGATGTTGTTGGTATAGATGAAAAAACAGGTGCTTGCCTTTTTTTTGATTGTGCAGCAGAAAGTCCTTCAGCAAGAAGAAGCCTTTGTTATGACCGCGAAGGTCTGAATTCCAGAAAAGAATTAAAGCCCGCTAACTCAGCAAAAGATATGGCAGATGAAATAGGTATAGAAATTTTAAATGAAACACAATACCGTTTTTTACAAACACTTGGCAAATTTGATTCGAAAACATCCAGTTGGTTAAATACTCCTTCATACATAAGAAAACTTGGAGGTGCCATTTTTGGTGATTTTCGTTTCAACACCGTCTTTGTTTATCATAATGGCGCAGGTTCTTATTACGGCGGCAGGGGATTCAGAGGATTTGTTGCTATTTGATTATTGATTAACATCAGTCAATTGACTTGTAATAATTAACTTTTTCCTATTGATTTAGGTTATTTTTATGACTTCTTTTAAAAGACAAACTTGCTTTTTATGAAAAATTATTTTCTTGCTTCATTATTTTTTCTTCTAACATCATGCGCATATTCTCAGTGGAATCCGAACACATTTATAAACCTTGCTGTTTCTAGCCTTAATGGCGATGATTTGCAAACCGCAACCACAAGTGATGGTAAAACATGGATTGCATTTTATAGCAACAATGGCGGAAACTATGATATGCGTGCTCAACTATTAGATGTTAATGGAAATAAATTATTGGGGCCAGATGGCATGTTAGTTTCAAATCAAACTTCTGGCTCAGCTACATTTGTATTTAATGTTTGTATTGATGGGAATAATAGTCTGATTATCGGTTATCAATATGAAGTATCAGGTGTGTTGTCTGCTGTTGTTTCAAAAGTAAATACAGATGGCACTTTGCCTTGGGGAAACGGAGTGGTTCTTGGCGAAGGATTGGCACCTTATCCAGCTATCAATAAAACAAACGATGTGGTGGTTTGCTGGAATAACAACAGTCCATCAACTTTGAGAGTCCAAAAAGTAAGTAATGCCGGCATAACAATGTGGTCCTCACCGATAAGCATAAACGTAGGAACAAGTAATACAACAAGAGGTCAAATTGTTTGTCATCCCAATGGCGATTTCACAACTGTATTCCAGAAAAAAAGCTTCGGCATCTCTACTACACTTTATGCTCAACGCTATAACACAAGCGGTGTTGCGCTTTGGGCCTCTCCGGTTCAATTATCAAATCAAACTACTTCCGCTGCTAGATATTATTCAATTCTTACTATTGGAAACACAACTTACTATGGCTATTATTCGAGTGTAGGCTTCAGGTTTAATTCGTTTTTACAAAAAATTAAAGATGATGGAACGCTTCCCTGGGGAATCAACGGTAGCGCCTTTTCTACTTATAATGGCGCTTCTGATCCATATCAACAAACAACATCAATCGCGCACGCAACCGCATCACCTTATATCTGGTCCGCCTGCACATACTCCAATTCCGCACAAAGTCAATATGGTGTCTTTGTACAAAAATTTGATACCGCAGCCGGTACGGTATTATTGAATTCAATTGGTAAAGAAGTTTTTCCAATAAGCGCTTCTTTTGAATCTCTTGCTGGCTCCTTATCCCTTTTTAATGATGCTCCCTTTTTTTCAATTTATGATGTTGATTACAAAATATATGCAACTCGATTGGATGCTAATGGAGATTTTGTTTGGCCAGGCAATCGTGTTGAGTTAAGCTCAACTACTGCAGGACCCGGTTCGCCTAAAGGAAGGTTTGCTTTTACCACTTGTGTAAACAATCAGTCTGTTGCTGTTTGGTCGGAAAACAGAGGGGTGGAAAATATTGTTTATGCACAGGCTATTACTCCATTTGGTGTGCTTCCTGTTGCTATGAAAAACTTTACAGTAACAAAAAAATCTAACACTTGCGATTTAAATTGGACAACCGTTTCTGAAATTAATTGTACTGGTTTTGACATTGAAAGAGCTTCAGACAGATTGCTTTTTTCAAAAATTGGAAAGGTTAATTCCAAATCAGTTAATGGCAACAGTAACACAACGTTGCAATATTATTTTCAAGACAATATGCCTTTAATTGGTAATAATTATTACAGGCTAAAACAATTGGATGTTGATGGCAACTATAAATACAGCAATATAGCAATAATAAAGTTTGATGAAACATCAGCGCTTTCTATTCAATCCGTTTTTCCCAATCCAGCAGTTGAATTTACTGAGATTATTCTCTTTAGTAAATATTCTGGCAAATGCAATATTGTTTTGTATGATGAGGCAGGAAGAAAAATAAATCGATTTGCTAAACAATTAATTAACGGAAACAACAGTATCAATATTAACACAACTTGTTTATCAAAGGGAATCTATATAATTAATATGAGTACAGATAATGGATTATCTGTTTCCACAAAACTAATCGTTAACCATTCGAAATAAAATCACGATAAGCAACCCATTGTCTGTTTTCTCCTACACACACTTCTGTTGCTTCCATATCAAGCGTTAGTTTATAATCAAATTTTTTATGTCCCGGTGCAAAATATCCCGGATAATACCAGTCTATGTTGTTTTCTAAACAATACTGACATTTCAGAATCATCAAATATTTACCCAAACTATATTTTTTATATTCAGGATGAAAGATGTTTTTAATGCCAGCAATACTATTATTCCCATAATCAAATATTCCAACTGCAATTAATTTTTCCTTATCGCTTATTTCAATCATCATAGAGTTAAAAACATTTCCATTAACATCTTCCATTAATTCATCAATAGTTGTAGCGGTTATAAAATCAATGTCCTTAAAATACATAGCATGTAATGCTTCCAGTAATTCCGAATTCTGAAATGGTTTTATTTTAAAGGTGAAGCGTTTGTTTTTTCTAATAATTTTTTCATTTGTTTCACTAAGCTTTAATTTGGAAATATTATATCTAAGCCAGAAAACCCGATATAAATTTTCGTTCTCTTCAAAAAAATCAATTGTAAATATTTTATTTCCATATCTGTACCAACCTGCTTCAAGATAAAAATCAAGCAAACCATTCTTAATTTGCAAGGGAGAATGAATTAAAAAATTGAATTCCATTTTTTCTAAATTATTGGCTAATATAATTAGAATGAACACAAACAAATCATCGAATTGAATATCGTGTTGTTAAAGAAATATATGAGTCATTTTACAACACAGTACATCCGCATATTATTAACGCATCATGATGAAATGATTTGAAAATACAGCTTAATATAAATTAGTTTAACCCGGATTTTGCAGTTGGAATCGTGATGAAAGGAAAAAAGGCAATAAAGACGG